>JAKIVF010000035.1 GCA_021647145.1 Methylococcaceae bacterium
AATTCTTCCTAACGAAACACTATCTTTTTCCGAAAGCCCAACAAGTGCCTTTAGCATGGGGAACTTCGAATACATTATCAGCTCTGACGTTGAAATATCGCCCCCTGACGAAGCTAGTTATACTAGAAAATATTCTTGCAGAATAAGATATCTAGAAAAGGACGACACGACTAATATTACAGACCCTGACAACTGGTCAATTTCTGGAATTGCTGGATTAGATAATATCTAGAATTTGCTGAATTAACTTTTACACTTAGAATTACAAAACAACTAAAATTAAGATAGAGAATAAATAATAGTTATTTATTCTCTATCTTAAGATTCTGTTTAATTAAGAAAAGCGGACATTACCGCTACTTTTTAAAACAAACAAAATACCCCTTCAGATAACTTTATCAAGTCATTAAATAAAACTCCTTACAAAAAATTACCCCACTTCTAACTTTAAATAACAACTTTATCCTCACTCATATTTGCTAAATACACGATAGTTATTTTTTTTATCAAATGAAACCACCTCATATGGATCTTTTTTTCCACCCATTTCCATTCCAGGCGTTCCTACTGGCATTCCAGGAACTGAAATACCAACAACATCAGGCTTATTTTTCAGCAGTTTCATTATATCTTTTGCAGGAACATGACCTTCCACAACATAACCATTTACAAAAGCTGTGTGACAAGAAGCCATACTCTGCGGCACGCCATATTTGTCCTTTACTATTTGTACATCATCAACAATATAATCCTTAACAATAAATTTATTTTCTTTCAAATGACTCACCCACTTACTACAGCAACCGCAAGATGCACTCCTATACACCTTTATTTCTATTGGCTTATCAACCTCTGCTTTTATATTAAAAGTAAAAACCAGCAAAATAATAAAAAACTCAACTCTTATTCTATTCATAATCTTCTCCATTCAATGTAACTATTATTTTTCTACTCTCTGCACTATTCCTATGCTCACACAAATAAATCCCTTGCCAGGTTCCTATTTGTAATCTTCCTCCAAAAACAGGTATTGTTATACTTTCTCCTAGAATTACTGCTTTTAAATGTGCGGGCATATCATCTTCACCTTCTAATATGTGCTGATAATAAGGTTCGTTCTCTGGGACAGCCCGACTAAAATATGACTCCATATCTCGTCTAACATCAGGATCAGCATTTTCATTAATTGCTAGTGATGCCGAGGTATGCTGAATAAACAAATGAAATAACCCGACTTTGATACGTTCTAATTCAGGCACCGAAACTAAAACCTCATCAGTTATTAAATGAAACCCCCTTTGTTTTTTTAATAATTCAATTGTTCTTTGAACCCACATTTGTTTTCTATCCTCCATCAAGCTTTACCTGCTTCACAAGTTTTGTTTTAGCTTTCTGCACATAATACCAACTAACGATTAATCTATCCGAACTTAACAAAAGAAACGCACATTCCCTTTTAAAGTCCGTTTATCAATACTTTTATTGACACATTATCTCAATAAATTTAGAATTCTTAAACAATCAAAAATAGCTTTATTTCTTTAGCTAAAACTTTTTTTGCACAAATCCATTTGCCGATACCTAGAATCAATTATCAAACTTATTGTTCTACACATAACATAGACGCTCTAATAAAGTTTATAGTCTATAAAGCTTTCTTGTATGAATAACCCACCCCAAATTTCTCGACTTGATTCCGCTTCCTCTAAATTCTTATTCCAGCATTCCATGCTTGAAAAAGACAAAAAAAAAGAATTTCAATGTTTAATTTCAAAATTATCTTCTCATCTAGCTCAAGGCCATAATTGTATCTATATTAATCAAGCCGAACAATTTCTTGCTCAGTCTTCTGGATTAGTAACCAAAAACCATTCAAACCCTTTACCTTTAATAGTAGAGAATGACCGGTTATATTTTTTTCGTTACTGGTTTTATGAAAACAGATTAGCCAACCAAATCAAAGAACTACTCTCTCCTATTTCTACCGAGACAGGACTATCAACTCTACTCAATAGCTACTTCACTCAATATTCAGATGAAATTGACTGGCAAAAATATGCTGCAAAAAAGGCGATAACCCATTCTTTTAGCATTATTACAGGTGGACCAGGAACAGGAAAAACGACAACAATAGTAAAAATTTTAGCCATCTTATTAGAGATAGCCGAAACCAAAGAATTATCCTTACTTATTGCAATAGCTGCCCCAACAGGTAAAGCAGCAAAACGCCTGCAAGAATCAATAAACCTCAGCAAAAAAACACTAACTTGCTCAGAAGCCATCAAAAAACGAATAGCTATAACACCAACGACTGTGCATCGTTTATTAGGATCTAATCATCTCACCCCCTATTTTAAACATAACGCCAAACATCCTCTCATCTATGACATTATCATTGTAGATGAAGCGTCTATGATTGACCTAGCCTTAATGAGTAAACTTGTTGATTCGTTAAAACCCAAAAGTAAATTTATTTTACTTGGAGACAAAGACCAATTAGCGTCAGTTGAATCAGGCACAGTATTGAGCGATCTAACGAACGCATTACCAGAGCATACCGTAGAACTTAAAAAATCATTTAGGTTTCAAGGGGAAATAAAAGAATTTTCTAATGTAGTTAACTCTCAATTACCTAAAATAGCCTGGAATATACTCAAGAATAGCCACCACCAAATCAGCTTGCTTGATGAAAAAAACCAAACCAATTTTGTGGTCGAACAATACATACCTTATCTGGAACAAATAAAAAAAAATAGTGAGTTTAAAAAAATTTTTTCTACTTTCAACCAGTTTCAAATACTTTGTGCCACGCGCCACGGAGAAAATGGAGTTATTGATATTAATAACAAGATAGAAAAAAGGCTAGCCAGGCAAAATATAATAAGATTAACTGGCCAATGGTATATTGGTCGCCCAATCATGGTTACCCAAAACAAACCAGAAATGCAACTCTATAACGGTGATATAGGTATTTGCTTGCAAGATAAACACACATCCACGTTAGCCATTTTTTTTCCTCATCCTGATGGTAGCAGTACAAAAAAGATCCTCCCCCACCGCCTTCCAGCACACGAAACCGTTTTTGCCATGTCTATACATAAAAGCCAAGGCTCTGAGTTTGACCACTGCCTTTGTATTTTACCAAACACAATGAGCCCAATTTTAAGTAAAGAACTCATATATACAGCAATCACACGCGCCAAAACAAAACTAATAATACAATCTACTTACTCTATTTTCAGCCAAGCATTACAAAAAAAAATTGTTCGAACAGGTGGGTTATTTGAGAAACTAAAGAATGAGAACTAAATTGTAGGCTGGGGACACCATGTATTTAGAGCAACGCACTAAATGCAGAAGCAATTACCGAGACTTTGCTTGTCTTCCTTTCGTTTAGCAAGCTCCATAATTATAACCGAAAAAAAGCAAATTAGAATTCTGACCATCCCTTAACTAGCGATAAAAGGCATTTACCATTATTAAATTAATAATCTCTTTGTACTGAAAATCTAGCTAACAAAACAAGAGCTTCTTTATATTCCGATTCTTCTAAACAGCTTAAAGCGTCAACTGCTTTTTCAACTGCCTCATTAGCACATTGCTCAGTATACTCAATTGCTTTAGTAGACAAAACTATTTTATAAACTTCACTAAACGCTTCTCTAGAACCTTGCCTAATAGCATCTATAATAACATTAGCTTCTTTTTCAGGCGCTTGAGAAACAGCATAAATCAATGGCAAAGTAGGCTTTCCCTCAGCCAAGTCATCACCTAAATTCTTCCCCAACTCTTCTGTTGTTGCCTTATAATCCAAAGCGTCATCAATCAGCTGAAAAGCAATACCTAGTTGTTGCCCATAAATAGCGAGTGCATCCTCTACCTCTTTATCAGACTTAGAAATCACCGCGCCCAATCGAGTAGCAGCACTAAACAAGATAGCCGTTTTCCTGGCAATCACCTCCAGGTACTTTTCTTTCGTAGTATCAGGATTATTACAATTGAGAAGCTGTAAAACTTCACCTTCTGCAATCGCTGTGGTTGTTTTGGAAAGAATTTCCATAACTCGCATATTATTAGTTCGAACCATCATCTCAAATGCACTGGAATATAGATAATCACCAACCAAAACACTGGCAGCATTACCCCATACAGCATTCGCTGTGTTTTTCCCTCTCCTTAAGTCAGACTCGTCAACAACATCATCATGCAACAAAGTTGCCGTATGAATAAACTCAATAACTGCTGCCAAAATCAGATGATGATTATTAATACCCCCTAATGCCTTAGCAACCAGAAGCAGCAACATAGGCCTCAGCCTTTTTCCTCCACTACTAATGATATAGTGACCCATCTGATTAATTAGCAAAACATCTGAACTTAATTCATTAACAATTAATTTGTCAACTGCCTCAGCCTCTTTCACCGTTAATTTTTTTATTTCTTCAAAATCAATTGATTCCAAAGCTTTTACCGCATTTTCTGCTACCATTCTCAATAATACTATTGTCTATAATCCGATAATCAACCACCCATGCTATTGAAAAACACTAGGTGGTGTCAATAGCTTTATTATGTTATTTTATCATATTGCTATTGGCGACCAATAATTTAAAGTTGACGTAGCTTAATTTTAAACATATAATTTTCTGTTCACTTTTAACAGATTAAATGCTTGACGGGGCTTTCGTAGATGTACGCTGTAATTCAAACAGGTGGTAAACAGTACCGTGTAGAAGAAGGTACGACCCTAAAAATAGAGAAACTTGAACTTGGCACTGGCGATAGCGTAGAGTTCGATAAAGTATTAATGATTCAATCTGACAATGAAACTAAAATTGGCCAACCTTATGTTGAGTCAGGAAAAGTTACAGCTGAGGTTATCTCTCAAGGCAGACATAAAAAAATAAAAATCATTAAATTCAAAAGACGAAAGCACCACATGAAACAAATGGGGCATCGTCAATACTTCACAGAAATCCAGGTTACTGGTATATCTGCATAAAATCAGGAGTAAAAAATGGCTCATAAAAAAGCAGGCGGCAGCACAAGAAACGGGCGAGATTCTAACGCCAAAAGGCTTGGCGTCAAAAGATATGGTGGACAAGAAGTTCTTGCAGGAAACATTCTGGTTCGTCAACGTGGAACAAAGTTTCATGCGGGCGACAATGTTGGTATGGGCAAAGATCATACTTTATTTGCAACTGCAAACGGAAAGGTAACTTTTCTAGAAAAAGGTCCTAAAAACCGCAAATACATCAGTATTATGGTTGCCGCATAGCGCAAAAAGTAAACATAATTACTGACCAAAAGCCTCGTTAATTACGGGGCTTTTTTGTTTTACAGCCCCATGGACTGAAAAACTTACAACTCACCTACAATCTAAACAAAACGTTTTTGCCAAATTATTTTAGGCTTTTCATAGTTCAGCCATCACACCTTTTCGCAAAAACAAAACTTAACTCAAGAAAAAATGAGATTTGTTGACGAAGCTGAAATTCGTGTAGAAGCAGGCGCTGGTGGAAATGGCATCGCTACCTTTCGAAGAGAAAAATATATTCCCATGGGAGGACCTGATGGTGGCGACGGTGGCGACGGTGGCAGTATTTATCTTATCGCTACTGAAAACGTCAACACCTTAGCCGACTTTCGATTCAACTCCTTACATAAAGCTCAACGCGGACAAAACGGCATGGGACGCAACTGTACTGGAAAAAAAGGCAAAGATCTCTACCTACCAGTTCCTCCTGGCACCCTTGTATATACAAGCGACACAGATGAAAAAATTGGAGACTTAATAACTACCGGAGATACCCTGTTAGTTGCAAAAGGAGGCTTTCATGGCCTTGGAAATACTCGTTTCAAAAGCAGTATAAACAGAACACCTCAACAGTTTTCAAAAGGTAAACCGGGTGAATTTAGATCACTAAAGCTCGAACTCATGGTGATTGCCGATGTAGGGTTATTAGGCTTGCCTAATGCTGGAAAATCCAGTCTAATTCGCTCTGTTTCATCTGCAAAACCAAAAGTAGCAGACTACCCATTTACAACATTACACCCTAACCTTGGAGTAGTTCGAGTAGACGACCTAAGAAGCTTTGTTATCGCAGATATACCCGGCGTTATTGAAGGTGCAGCAGAAGGACTAGGATTAGGATTGCAATTTTTAAAGCACCTTTCTAGAACAGGGGTATTATTACACCTAGTTGACGTAATGCCCTATGAATCACAAGAAACCCCTGCCGAAGCAGCAATAAAAATAATAAATGAAATAAAAAAATGGAGCGACGAACTCGCCAACAAGCCTCGTTGGCTTATTTTAAATAAAATTGATCGCCTTTTAGAGGAAGAAGTTGAAGACCACTGTAACACTATAATTAAAGAGCTTAGCTGGACAGGCCCTGTATTTAAAATCTCAGCACTTAAAAAACAAGGCACACAAGAGTTAATGTACGCAATCATGGACTTTTTAGATCAACAACGAGACAACTGTAATGAACAGGAGTGATTTTCCTAAAGCAAATCGCATTGTTGTAAAAATTGGCAGCTCTCTTCTAACAGATGGCGGACGCGGACTTAACAAGCAAGCCATTTCTGACTGGGTTGAACAAATTGCCAACATCAGCTTAGGAAACAAAGATATTCTACTCGTCTCATCAGGCTCAGTTGCAGAAGGTATTAGCCGACTAGGCCTCAAGCAGCGACCCAATACTTTACACGAATTACAGGCAGCCGCCTCTGTTGGCCAAATGGGGCTAATCAAAACCTTTGAAGATTACTTTCAAAAACATAACCTTCACGCGGCTCAAGTACTACTAACCCATGATGACCTGTCAAACCGCCAACGCTATTTAAATGCCAGAAACACACTCTTGGCTCTCATTGAATTTAACACAATCCCCGTTATCAATGAAAATGATGCTGTAGCTACAGAAGAAATTCGATTTGGAGATAATGATACTCTGGCAGCCTTAGTTACAAACCTGATTGGAGCAGATTTATTAATTATCCTGACTGACCAAGAGGGCTTAATGGACTCTAACCCAAACATCAACCCTGACGCACAACTTATAACTACTGCTCTCACTAACGACCCTTCTCTTGACGATGTCGCAGGGGATAGCACAAGCGGTCTAGGTAGAGGCGGTATGTTTACCAAAATACAAGCCGCCCGACTAGCTGCTCGCTCAGGCACTGCAACTGTTATTGCTTCGGGAAACGAGAGCAACATAATAAAAAGAATTATTTCGGGTGAAGAACTGGGGACTTTTTTAGTCCCGAATATAGACCCAATTGCAGCAAGAAAACAATGGCTTGCCGGGCAACTTAAAATCAGAGGACAACTCGTATTAGATAATGGTGCTGTCAATAAGTTACAAAACTCAGGAAAAAGCTTGCTCGCTGTTGGCGTTAAATCTTTTACCGGCCAATTTAACCGAGGAGACCTTGTTACCTGCATTTCAAACGGTGGTACAGAAATAGCTCGCGGCTTAATCAATTATAATTCAGAAGAAAGCAAAAAAATAATTGGAAAACCAAGTGCAGACTTTGAAAAATTACTCGGATATGCCGACAACGCTGAATTGATTCACAGAGATAATTTAGTTCTACTTTAAACCTATTGATCTATCAAGAAAGAAACCAACTTGTTTATGAGTTAAAGCAATTGAAAATAGGCCGCTCAAAAAAAAGGCCCGCACTCCAACTAGAATGCCGGCCTTTTTTGAATGAACCGCCCTATTCTAGGTCATTGCATGAACTTTCGAGTTCAACCTACTCTTATTGCGTGATGCTTTATTTTTATGAATAAGCCCTTTAGATACCGCAGTATCAATAATTGGAACAGCAGTTTTAAATGCGGCCTGCGCCCGCTCTTTATCACCAGATTCAACAGCAGCAAGCACTTTTTTTATAAAAGTACGCATGTTGCTACGTTGCCCTGCATTACGAATGCGACTTTTTTCTGCCTGACGTGCTCTTTTTTTAGCCTGTGCTGTATTAGCCATGTTACCAATTCTGTCTGTGTTAAATAAGAACCGCGTATTATCTTGTTAAATGATATGATTGTCAACTTTTTTGTAGCCTTATTTATATTACATTGAGCAAACAACTTTTAAAATCAACCGCTGTTGTCAGTAGCATGACAATGATCTCTCGTATTCTTGGTTTTATCAGAGATATGCTATTTGCTCGTATCTTTGGCGTAGATGCTGGAACCGATGCGTTTTTTGTTGCTTTTAAAATCCCTAACTTCCTACGTCGTTTATTTGCCGAAGGGGCTTTCGCCCAAGCTTTTGTCCCCGTACTATCGGACTATAAAGAGCAAGGTAGCAAACAGGCCTTAAAACTATTCATAGATAAAACAGCCGGAACACTTGCTCTTGTACTGGTTTTTGTCAGCCTTATAGGTGTGATTGCTGCTCCTATCATTATCACTCTATTTGCGCCCGGCTTCTCAAATGAAGGAAAACAATATGACCTAGCAGTACAAATGCTTAGAATCACTTTTCCTTACTTGTTTTTTATCTCGTCTGTTGCTTTTGCAGGCGGCATATTAAACTCTCACGGAAAATTTGCAGTTCCTGCTTTTACCCCAGTATTTTTAAATATCTGCATGATTTCTGCAGCGATATGGCTTTCACCTCTAATGGACGAACCTGTTATCGCATTAGCATGGGGTGTATTTGCCGCAGGAATAGTCCAACTTTTATTTCAGTTCCCTGCATTATACCGGCTTGGCTTATTACCCAAGCTAAAACCAGGCTTTAAAGATCCTGGTGTCAAACGAATTTTAAAACTCATGTTGCCAGCTATTTTTGGTGTTTCAGTAACTCAAATAAACCTGTTACTCGACACAATTATTGCCTCACTTCTAACAGCGGGAAGTGTTTCCTGGCTGTATTACTCTGATCGCTTAGTTGAATTTCCTTTAGGTCTCTTTGGTATTGCTTTAGCAACAGTTATTTTACCTAGTTTATCTAAAAACCACGCTGCAAACGATCCTGTTCAGTTTTCAAAATCACTAAATTGGGCGTTGCAACTAGTATTGCTAATCGGCTTACCAGCCTCTATTGGATTGTTAATACTTGCAGAGCCCATGCTATCCACTTTATTTCAAAGTGATAAATTCACCACTCACGATGTGCATTTAGCCGGTGAAAGCTTAATGGCATACTCTATGGGTTTATTAGGGTTTATTTTAGTCAAAGTTTTAGTGCCTGGCTTTAGTTCTCGCAAGGATACCAAAACACCAGTTCGATTTGGTATTTATGCGATGATTGCCAATATGGGATTAAATATAATTTTAGCATTCCCCTTTGCTCACACTGGCTTAGCCTTAGCCACTTCTTTAAGTGCATTTTTCAATGCCTCCCTTTTGCTAGGAAAATTAATAAAAGACAAAATATTTACACCCGGAAAAAACTGGGCTAATTTTTCTGTAAAAGTTATCTTTGCCAACGAGATAATGGCTCTATTTTTATATATTGGAGTTGATATTACCCAATGGTTTGAATGGTCAGAATTTGATAGAACATTTAACCTTGCATTATGGATTTTTCTGGCTGGATTGGTCTACCTATTCGCGTTATTATTTATAGGAGTAAGGCCTAACAATTTTATTAATAAATAACATCACTCTCATTGATAATGAATTTAGCAGCTAGTTAATGTTAGAATCAACTGTTTTCATTGTTATAACTATAACTATGCACCTAATTAGAGGTATTGCGCACCTTAAACCTTTAGAAAAGGGCTGTGTTCTTAGTATTGGAAACTTTGATGGCGTTCACACAGGACATAGAAAAGTCATAGTAAAGTTATCCGCTCAAGGCAGGGAGAGAAATCTTCCTGTTGTAGTCATGGTGTTTGAGCCGCAACCCTTAGAGTTTTTTCTAGGTGGAAATGCACCTTCCAGACTCATGCGCTTAAGAGAAAAGGTTATACAGTTTAAATCATTACCTATTGACAAAGTATTAGTAATAAAATTTAATCAATCAATGGCAAATTATCACGCTGAAGATTTTATTACTCATTATTTAGTGAAAAAACTAAACGTAAAACATCTAATTATTGGTGATGATTTCCATTTTGGCAAAGCTCGTTGTGGAAATTTTGCCATGCTTAAAGAAAAAGGTAACCTTTTTGGCTTTAGTGTTGAAGATACTAATTCCCATTATGTTGATGATCACCGAGTTAGCAGCACCCTCATCAGAGATGCATTAGTTAGTGGCGACTTATCTAAAGCAAAGCAATTACTGGGACGAGATTACTCGATTTGTGGTCGAGTAGCCCATGGAAATAAACGAGGCAGAACTATTGGCTTTCCTACTGCCAATATACGTATGTTTAGAAAAAACACACCCATAACCGGCGTTTTTGCAGCAACCATGACTGGTATTGGTGGCGAGGAAATACAAGGCGTAGCAAATGTAGGCACTCGTCCTACCGTTGACGGGGGAAATAGAGTCATTTTAGAAACACATTTATTTAACTTTAATCAGGACATCTATGGCCAATATGTTGAAGTTCATTTCAAACAGAAAATTAGAGACGAAATTCGCTTTAACTCTATAGATGACCTTAAAACACAAATCGAAAAAGATAATATTACCGCAAAACAAATTTTCACCCATTTGACTTAGCAAACTACACAATGGATTACAAAAAAACACTGAATTTACCCAAAACAGCTTTTCCAATGAAAGGCAACCTAGCTCAACGCGAGCCAGAGCGTTTAAAAAAATGGAATGAAGCTGATTTATATCAACAAATCAGAGACGAATTTGCGGGGCGCCCAAAATTTATTTTGCATGATGGTCCTCCTTATGCAAATGGAGCTATTCATATTGGTCATGCTGTTAACAAAGTTTTAAAAGATATTATTCTTAAATCAAAATCGTTAAATGGTTTTGATGCTCCTTATGTCCTTGGTTGGGACTGCCATGGCCTACCCATCGAATTAATGGTAGAAAAAAAAATAGGCAAAGCTGGTGTAAAAGTATCGCCCGAAGTCTTTCGTAAAGAGTGTCGTAAATATGCAAGCAAGCAAGTCAAAATGCAAAAAGAGGAATTCATTCGACTTGGTATATTAGGTGAATGGAAAAACCCTTACCAAACGATGGACTATACTTTTGAAGCAGATATTGTACGATCATTAGGTAAAATTGTTGCTAAAGGACACCTAACTCAGGGCGCAAAACCAGTTCATTGGTGTACAGATTGTGGTTCTGCCTTGGCTGAGGCTGAGGTAGAATATGAAGATAAACATTCACCTGCAATAGATGTTCGCTTTCAAGTCTGTGATGAGGCAGCATTTATGGCAAGCTGCCATCATGTACCAGATCATCTTGGCGAAGGGCCTTTATCCGTTGTTATCTGGACAACCACACCGTGGACATTACCAGCCAACCAAGCCGTAGCACTTAACCCAGAACTTGAATATGCCGTTGTTCAATGTCAAATTAATGGAAAACAAGAGCGTTTGGTTGTTGCAGAGGTATTACTTAAAGATGCCATGTTGCGTTTTGATGCAGACAAACATAAAGTCATCGCTTATTGCAAAGGTAGTTCCTTAGAAAAGCAATTGTTACAGCACCCTTTTTATCGCCGACAAGTCCCTATCATATTGGGTAACCATGTGACTACAGAAGCAGGCACTGGGGCCGTTCATACCGCTCCTGGGCACGGGCAAGACGATTATGTTATTGGTGTAAAATATGGATTACCCGTTGATAATCCAGTTGATAGTAATGGTGTATTTTTACCTAATACCGAATTATTTGCCGGTGAGCACGTATTCAAAGCAAACGAACATGTTCTAGACGTATTAAAAGAAAAAGGACAACTTGTCCATCATCATGCTATTTTGCACAGTTACCCACATTGTTGGCGACATAAAACCCCGATCATTTTTAGAGCTACGCCGCAATGGTTTATCTCTATGGATAAAAACCAATTACGTGAACAAGCTTTAACAGAAGTAAAACGTGTTGAATGGATTCCAGATTGGGGACAAGCACGAATAGAAAGCATGATAGAAGGCCGTCCTGACTGGTGCATTTCCCGTCAACGCACATGGGGAGTACCGATTACTTTTTTTGTCCACAAAGAATCACGCGAGTTACACCCTCGTACTAGCGAACTCATCGAAGAAGTTGCAAAACTTATTGAAACAAAAGGAATCGAAGCTTGGTTCGAACTCGAAGCCTCTGAATTAATTGGAGATGATGCCGAGCATTATGAAAAAATGACGGACACTCTGGATGTTTGGTTTGACTCGGGCGTAACGCACGCGGCGGTTTTAGATCGCAGAGAACAACTTACCTTCCCTGCCGATTTATATTTAGAAGGTTCAGATCAACACAGAGGCTGGTTTCAATCTTCGTTATTAACATCAACGGCAATGAATGATGTTGCTCCTTATAAAGCAGTGTTAACCCATGGCTTTACTGTCGATGCTGACGGTAAAAAAATGTCTAAATCCAAAGGTAACGTTGTCGCTCCGCAAACCATCATGAAGTCACTAGGTGCAGATGTACTCCGTTTATGGGTTGCTGCAACGGACTATCGCGGCGAAATGAATGTATCAGATGAAATTCTCAATCGCACATCCGATGGCTATCGCCGCTTAAGAAATACAGCACGGTTTTTATTATCAAACCTTGATGGCTTTAAGCCAGAAACAGACTGTGTTGATGCAAAGGACATGCTTCCATTAGATCGTTGGGTAGTTGATAAAGCCCTCCATCTACAACAAGAAATTATCGCTTCTTACGAGAATTATCATTTCCAACAAATCTATCAAAAAGTACATCATTTTTGTGCAATGGATTTAGGAAGTTTTTATGTCGATATTACTAAAGACCGACTTTACACTGCAAAAGCAAATAGTCATGCACGCCTTTCTGTACAAACAGCTTTATACCATGTAGTAGAGGCTTTATCGCGATGGCTTGCACCGATCACCAGTTATACAGCTGATGAAATTTGGGAAAATATTCCTGGAAATCGCAGTGACTCTATTTTTCTGGAAACATGGTATAAAAAACTGTTTGAGCTTGACAAAGAAACACCGATGGATCATATATTTTGGGATAAGGTCATGCAGGTTCGTACCGCTGTCAGTAAAGAAATTGAGCAAGTCAGGTCAAAAGGAGAAATTGGCTCTTCTCTCAATGCTGAAGTTGAGCTGTATTGTAATGAAGAATACTTCTCTACTTTAAACTTGTTATCCAGCGAACTACATTTTATTTTCATCACCTCTGGCGCGTCACTTTCTGAGGAAAAATTCTGTCCTGACGATGCGATTCAAACAGAAATAGAAGGCATTAAACTAAAAGTAATCGCATCAGAACATGAAAAGTGCGTTCGATGCTGGCACCAAACATTTGATGTAGGGGAAAATGAACAACATCCTGAGCTATGTAGTCGTTGCATAACAAATATTGATGGCAAAGGTGAAGTTCGACACTTTGCCTAAGTTTTATCTATCTGACCTAATACTGTAATCAACTGACCAATTCAATATTACTGAGAAATAACAATGCTTAAATGGTTATGGCTATCCCTTATCGTTCTGATTCTTGATCAATGGAGTAAAATAGTTGTTGATAAATCAATGGACCTTTATGAATCAATCGCAATTTCCCCTTTTTTTAATCTGACTTATGTCCGTAATCTCGGTGCTGCCTTTAGTTTTTTAAGTGATGCAGGAGGTTGGCAGCGCTGGTTTTTTGCGTCAATGGCCTTGATTATAAGTGGCATACTGGTGACTTGGCTTTATCGACTAAAAAAGCACGAAACATTATTAGCCGTTGCTTTAGCATTTGTGCTGGGCGGTGCTATAGGCAATTTAATAGACCGTTTAGCCTACGGCTATGTTATTGACTTTCTTGATGTGTATTATCAAAACTGGCATTGGCCCGCTTTTAATGTTGCGGATATGGCGATATCCTTAGGCGTGTTCTTAATGTTATTAGAAAGTTTTGGTGTAGGCAAAAAACCAGAAGAAACTAGCAGTACCCCCCAATAAACTTAGTCTCAACCTACTCCAGAAATCATCACTTTAGCGGAGAATATACCGTCAAATTAAACTCTATGATCCGCTCATAAAAACAATCTTCGTTTCCCCTTGCCCTTCAACCTTACCTGCTTTAACAATCGCTATACCACCGATTATTCGAGAAACATCTAATACGCTGTTTGTCGAAGTAGCGGGTATTGTTAATTTATTACTTACAAGCCCTTTCATATAGAACTGCATAACAGATGAGGGAGAATCCTTTAAAAATACATTACGTGCCAACCATAAAAACTCATCACTTTTAGGCGGAGGCAAAAACAATGTTACTCCCTCTCCATTAGACCAGGTTCTTTTTTGTTCTTTATATAACGATTTAAGTTCATTTAATGTCAAAGAGGATACGATATTTTTTTTATTAACAATAACCACAATTCTTTCTCGCTCAGCCAAGCTCATTAAAGGTTTTTTTGTCAATATTTCTATAACCTCTTGTTTTTTCTGGGTCTGAGTTTTTAACTCTATCTTGTATTGGTCCATCTTGGGCTGACTCAAGATAATTTCCCTTTCAAAATCCGCCAACTCAACCATCATTTGTCTGTTTTTCTCATTTTTTTTGCTTGAAGCCTGCTGATCCTTGGTTGCGGCATTAAGCGTTTGTAACTCTGCCTTTCTTATGACTATTGCATCTTGTAGATCAATCAAGGTTTGAGAATTATTTTTGATATTAAACTGACTAACAATTTTTTTAGCTTTAGTATAATTTTTTTGGGCTAACTCAATATTTTTTTTATTAAGTTCCTTATAAGCCACTGTAATATAAGTATTATATATTTCAACAACTGCATTCAATGCTCGATTATTTCCAGGGGACAACATCAATAACCGATCAAGGTAGTAAATCGCATTTTTATTTTTAGGTGTCGAAAGCTGTTTTTTACTAATAGCTGCACGAGCTTTTACAAGCAAATTATCAATTTTCGCTAGATTTGGATTTAACTGCTCTTTCTGAACTTTTTGTGGTGGAATTGTACTTAGATCTGCATAAGCCACCCCACAAATAAGACAAAATAAAGTCACCCAAATAATCATAGGGATTTTGATACAAAAATTACTTCTTGTAAAATCTAACCCAAACCATTGGATAACCTTATAACAACTCATTTTAGGTATAACCTTTGATGAGCTTGTATCAGCAATGAAACATAGAGTGAAGTAGCTATCATTTTGCTATTTCTTCAATTAACACTGAGTATAATTAATACATAAACGTTATTTGTGATGAAATTTCATTTGAGTCAACTGAGTAGGCATCTGATCTTCGGTATTCCAGTTTAAGTGCTGCAAATGGAAACCAGTCATACCTCACACCCACTGTATGCCTAATGGTATCCTCAAAACGATTCAATCCAGCATAAAATGAATCTCCAGAGTCAACATCTATAATATCAAAGCGATAATAAGGTTTAATTTTATCAAAACTATAAGCAAGTTGCAGATAGCCGCCTTGGTGTGCTTTTGTTGAGATTAAATTATCATGCCAAACATATTGATACTCGGCTATAAGTTCGTAAGGATCCTTTAAATAGTATAAATGAGCTCCTCCAATAACTTCATCAATCTCATTTTCTCGACCAAAAACATCAATATTATTAGGAATAACATCGTATAGTATATTAGCTCCTACTCCAAATCCCTCTATAGCATTAGGCTCTATAGTAAACTGAAAAGATATCTGTTTATCATCATTACGATCATTAATCACTTGAACCGACTCACTATCTATCCCTCGACCGTTACCTAAAGACATACTATATTCAACGTTCCCAAAATCTAATCCCACATTACCTGATATTCCTATACCAACATAATGTAACGGTAAAATACCATTATTATTCTCAAATTGAAAAAGAAGAGGTCTGTCAGTTGTTGTGTGTGTCCAGGTAGAGTGATAGTAATTCTTATTCCAATACCCAAGCGATGTGTGTCCCTTTCCAACTGAAACATTTAGCCAATCTGCATACTCATAATTCAATAAAAGCCGCTCGACCTCTACCTCGGTGTCACCGTCTGAATTAAAATCGAACAAAGTTTCATTGAAAAAAGAGAGTTTTTTGGAAATTTGTGAAGAAAATAAAAGACCGATATCTCCATTAGTGAAATGATTTTTATCTTCATTTGGATGATTTCTAATCGATTCGTTAGAGTAATCGTATTGCACATGACCAAAACCACGAATACTTAAACTTGGCATATCAAAATCAGTATGTGGCTTAGGTTTGCTTGCAACAATTTCAGCTTTATTTTCTACAATTTCAGTCTTATTTTCTACTTGTTTTTTGGTCAATTTATCAACAAGAACTCTGAGTTCTTTGACTTCCTTTCTCAATACTCGCAGCTCCTCGTTATAATCATACTTGGGTGCTTGAATACTCCCATCAGTCTCGGCAAATACTTGATGAAAAGGAGTTAAAACGGAAAGAAATGCAAAAAACAAACCTGTGAATCGAATCATTGATTTTCTCTTTAAATTATTATAATTATCTCAGATTGATCGGATCAGTATATCATAATGATGATATCTCTAATTAAAACCGTATCTCCTTAATATAATAAATCTAGCTTGGTAATTCTAAACTGAGCCGCTCCCAATCAAAACTATCCCCCGGGTCTTTTTTTCTCTCAGGAGAAATATCGCAATGTCCAACGATATGTTCTGTAGATAATTGAGAATACTGAGTTAATAGCGTTTTTATCACTTTATTTAATTGCTTATATTGAACATCAGTATAATCTGATGTCTCGGTTCCTTCTAACTCAATGCCAATAGAATAATCGTTACACTTCTCCTTCCCTTTATAACAAGAAAGTCCTGCATGCCATGCTCGTTTATCAAAAGGCACATACTGAACGACTTCTCCACACCGTTTAATTAAAAGATGGGCGGATACTTTCAGTTGATAAATCTGTTTAAAATACTCATGCTCCTTTGGGTTTAACTGATTACAAAATAATTGATCAATATAATCTCCACCAAATTGATCAGGTGGCAGACTAATACAGTGAATGACAATAAGTGAAACATCTTCTTTAACAGGTCGTTCATCACAATTAGGCGAATAAACTTTAGTCACTTGATTTAGCCAATGATTATCAATTTTCATTTAAAATACTATAAAAACAAACCTGTTACTTTACTGATATTATAATTGAAATTTCAATTAATACTTGAGGCATATTATCCTCAAATACATTTAAAAGTAAAACAGATGAACTCTCAACCAACAAGCTCAGAAATAAAAAACTTCCTGACAGAAGATATAGGAAGTGGCGATTTAACAGCCACCATCATTCCACAAAACACTCAAGCCTCTGCCTCTGTAATTACTCGAGAAAAAATGGTTTTATGTGGTCAAGCATGGTTTGATGCAATTTTTAAAGTTATAAACCCTACAATAGTTATTAAATGGTTAGCTTCTGAAGGGGAGTTGGTAGAAAAAAACACAATATTATGTCAATTAAGTGGTTCTGCTCAAGGTTTATTAACGGGCGAAAGAACTGCATTAAATCTATTACAAACACTATCTTACACTGCTACTATTGCCAAAAAATACGCTGATGAAGTTTCAGGAACAAAATGCAAGGTATTAGATACACGAAAAACAATTCCAGGTCTTAGAATTGCCCAAAAATATGCCGTCACTTGCGGTGGATGTTTTAATCACAGAACGGGATTATATGACGGTGTACTTATTAAAGAAAACCATATTATGGCTACTGGCTCTATTAGCTTAGCAGTTAGCAGTGCTAAATTAATAACTGATGTACCCATTGAAGTCGAGGTCGAATCTTTAATTGAATATACACAAGCCATAGAAGCAAAGCCTGATCGAATCATGCTCGACAATTTTTCTCTTGCTGATATGAAAAAGGCTGTGACTCTTTATCATGGTAATATTGAATTAGAAGCCTCTGGTGACATTACATTAGATAATATTCGCGAGATAGCTGAAACAGGCGTCGATTTTATTTCAATAGGGGCTTTAACCAAACATATCAAGGCAATTGATTTATCAATGCGGATAAAAATGGAGACAGACTAATGATTGAAAATATTGATGCTATCTTTAAGCATATTACCCAAGGTGTCTATGTGATTAGCGTTGTAAAAGGAAATCAAAAAAATGCATTTACGGCAGCTTGGGTTATGCAAGTTTCTTTTGCCCCTCCTTTAATTTGTTTCAGCATCAACCCTGAACATCATTCTTATAAAATATTACAAGAAAGCGGTATTTGTTGTATTAGTGTTTTAAACAATGAACAATATATTGAAGCTTCTCATTTTGGGCAGTCAATCTGCAAAGACAAGATGGCTGGCTTTCAATGGCAAAAAACAAAAACTGGCTCTCCTGCTTTAGCTGATAGTCTTGCCTATTTTGACTGTAAAGTTGAGCATTATGCAAATGCAGGCGACCACCAACTTGTTATTTGTAGTATTGTCGATGCAGCTATTTTAAATGAAGGTAATCCTATGTTATACACCGACACTCAGGATATGGACAATAGTAGTGAATTATATAAATCATAATGAGGTCACAGGTAGACTGATCTTTTCAATCAAAAAAACTCATCCCATTTACCCTGCAAAAAAGCACTAATTTATTACAATCAAAGCTCGCTATTCGTGCATCAAAAAAAGCAACTGTGATTAACTCTTGATTTTTCAATTTTCTTAAAGCGTCTAATAGCTTGACATGTTAAAATTATCGGCTTACTAAATCAACAAGAGAAACTAATGAAAGCTAACATAGGATTAATCGGCCTTGCAGTCATGGGACAGAATCTAGTTCTGAATATGAACGATAATGGATTTAAAGTCTCTGTTTTTAATCGTACTACCAGCAAAGTTGATGAATTCCTTGATGGGCCAGCCAAAGATACTGAGATTGTTGGCACTCACTCTCTTGAAGAACTTGTTGATAGTCTTGAAACCCCACGAAAAATCATGCTAATGGTTAAAGCCGGGGAAGTTGTTGATATTTACATTGAAAAACTTCTTCCACTATTATCCGCAGGCGATATTATTATTGACGGAGGCAATTCACTTTACACTGATTCAAATCGACGCACAGACTATTTAAAAGAAAAAGACATACTGTTCATTGGTACAGGCGTATCAGGCGGAGAAGAAGGCGCAAGACATGGCCCTTCAATTATGCCCGGTGGAAATAAAGACGCTTGGGAAGCAGTTAAGCCAATTTTTCAGGCAATCAGTGCCAAAGTTGATGGTGCTCCTTGTTGCGAATGGGTAGGTGATAATGGCGGTGGTCACTATGTCAAAATGGTGCATAACGGAATCGAATATGGTGATATGCAGCTTATCTGTGAAGCCTATCAACTTATGCGTGAAGGTTTAGGCTTAAGTATTGATGAAATCCAAAATATTTTTGCTGAATGGAATAAAGGCGTACTAGATTCTTATCTAGTAGAAATTACCGCAAATATACTTGCCTATAAAGATGATAATGGTCAACCCCTTATTGACTGTATATTAGATACAGCGGGGCAAAAAGGCACAGGAAAATGGACAGGCATTAATGCACTAGATTTAGGCGTTCCATTAACACTCATCGCTGAATCAGTTTTTGCACGATGCTTATCAGCACAAAAAGAACAACGTGTTAAGGCTGCACAGCACCTCCCCAAAAACAAAGGTTCCTTCTCAGGCGATAAATTAATGATGATTGATGCTATTCATGATGCTTTATACGCCTCTAAAATTATTTCTTATGCTCAAGGCTTTCAGTTAATGCGTGAAGCAGCAAAAGAATATGACTGGACACTTAATTATGGAGACATTGCTCTAATGTGGCGTGGAGGCTGTATCATTCGTAGTCAATTTTTAAACGATATAAAGAAAGCATATGATGAGGATACTAAACTAGAAAACCTGTTGTTGGCCGATTTCTTTTCAGAAGCGATGACAAAAGCAGATGCTGGCTGGAGAAAAGCGGTTATATTAGGTATTGAGCTTAATGTTCCAACACCAGCCTTTTCTTCTGCGTTAGCTTATTATGATGGTTACCGCACAGCACGGCTACCCGCTAATTTACTTCAAGCACAACGTGATTATTTTGGTGCTCATACATACGAACGCACTGACAAATCTCGCGGAGAATTCTTCCACACAGACTGGACTGGACATGGCGGTAAAACCGCATCATCTACTTATAACGCTTAAGGCCAACTAATGATAATGAAAGCAGAAGCTTGTACTTATGTAATTTATGGTGCGACAGGAAATTTATCGCGCGTTAAATTAATGCCTGCCTTGTATCATTTAGATGCTGAAAACTTATTACCTGAAGGCAGTAAAATTATCGCTTTAGGTCGTAGAGAGTGGGATCAAGAAAAATGGCAATCTGAAGTTCGAGTCATGTTAGAAGCCAAAGCACGTAATGGATTAGACAAAACTATTTTCAAACGATTTTGTGAGCGCATGTATTATCATAAAGGTGATATCAAGCAAGCAGAAAGTTATGAAGCATTAGCTAAAATAGTCAATAATACAAAAAAATTTCCGCAAAACAAAGCCTTTTATCTAGCTGTTAGCCCTTCTGATTTTGGTAGTACTATAGAATTACTCAGCAATGCAAATTTATTAAAAGAAGAAGCCGGCTGGAGTCGGGTTATCATCGAAAAACCTTTCGGCTATGACTTACCCAGCGCCCAATCTCTACAGAGAAAAATAGGCAAATATCTTAGAGAAGACCAGATATACAGGATTGATCATTACTTAGGAAAAGGAACCGTACAAAACTTATTAGTTTTCCGTTTTGCTAATACCATGTTAGAACCACTTTGGAATCGTAATTATATAGATCATATTCAAATCACTCATTCTGAAGAATTTGGAATTGGCACAAGGGCGCAGTATTATGATACATCTGGTGCTACTCGTGATATGTTGCAAAGCCATTTACTGCAATTAATGACACTAGTGACCATGGAACCACCTGCATCGATGGATGCTGAATCATTACGAGATGAAAAAGTAAAGGTACTCAAATCTGTACGACCTATTCCTAAAGAAGCCGTAAATGCCCATGCCTTCCGCGCTCAATATTCCAGTGGGAATGTTAATGGTGAAAAAGTAAAAGGTTATTTACAGGAAGAGAACGTACCTAATAATAGCGTGACTGAAACCTATGCCGCACTAAAACTATATATTGATAATTGGCGCTGGAAAGATGTACCTATTTATTTACGTACTGGAAAGCGGATGGAAAAGAGTCAGTCTATCATTTCGATTTGCTTTAAACAGCCACCTTTACATTTTTTTCGTGACACTCAAGTAAAATGTGATGACCCTAATTGGTTATTAATGGGCATTCAACCAGAAGAATGTATACGGATGGAAATGACGGTAAAAGAACCAGGCTTAGAAATGAGCACACGCCTGACTAGTTTAGATGCCAGTTACCGCAAAGATAATGAACATCATACTGATGCCTACGAAGATTTGTTACTTGATGTCATTGAAGGTGATCGCTCCTTATTTTTACGAGCAGATGAAGTAGAATATGCATGGAAAATTGTTGATCCTATTTTACAAAAATGGTCAGAAGAACGCGACTATATTGCGACATACCCTGCTGGATCATGGGGACCTCAAGAATGTAGGCGTTTATTCGATAAAGAAAAACAATATTGGCGACATACATTAACACCCAAAGAAGATTCAGAATGCAAATAATAAACCAATGGCATCAATTTGAAACCGCAACACAAGTTGCTAATTCAGTAGTAAAAAAAATCATCAATAGTGCAGAAAAAGCTATTGCTGAAAGAGGCAGTTTTAAAATTGTTTTAGCGGGTGGCAGCACTCCCGAAAAAATATATCAACAACTTGCCAGCGCAAAAACAGACTGGTCAAACTGGATGATTTATTATGGTGATGAACGCTGCTTACCTTCAGAAGATAAAGAAAGAAACAGCATCATGGCTGCAAACGCACTGTTATCCAAGGTCGATATTCCAAAGGCTAATATTTTTACCATGCCTACCGAATTAGGTGCAGTAGAAGCTGCTAAAAAATATCGCGACACTATTGCTAATGTTGAACAATTTGATCTGGTTTTACTTGGTATGGGTGAAGATGGCCATACAGCAAGTTTATTTCCAGGGCATCTACATGACGATGAAGAGACAGTGCATGAAGTCTATAATTCACCTAAGCCACCTTCTAATAGAATTTCATTAAGCACTAAAACACTTGCTAATACACGAGAACTATTTTTTATCGTCACAGGCGAGTCAAAACAAGATCCAGTTAAACAATGGAAGCAAGGAACAAACCTTCCCGTTGCAAACATCTGTCCCCTAACAGGCGTTGATATTTATATTGATAATGCCGCACTTGCTTAAAACATATGTCAACCCCAAGTAGTAAAAATGGCCGCTCTTTTTGTACTCTCTAAAAATGATCTGATTAGCAAGAATCATCAGCCAAAGTATTTTCATCGACCCTCCCGAAGCATTCAGCCTCGTTGGTAGGTATAATTATAATATCGAACATACATTCGACCAATTGGCTGCATCATCTTACTAATCACGCCCTCTTCATAAGGCGTACATAAGATATGCATATGATTTGTCACCAGTACCCATACATGAAAATCGACTAAATACTTTTTTGAAACCCTTTAAGCCAATTCAAATAGGCTTTCACATCCTCATCACTAGCAAAACAAACTTGACGGTTATTCCCTCGCTGGACAATATGTTCAGGCTGTAGAAAAACCTATAAATTGCTAATTTTACGAAAATTACTATTTTTAACATATTGAAATTTAAAGATTTATTTTTCAAAAAAAATCAAAATTTTCTATAAAATGAGGCTTTCCTACAGCCTCGATGTGGTACGCTTATTGGACTTACTCGGGATAATCTTGCCATTGCTTGCTCGTTTCTTTAGTTTTACGAAGTAAAGCATATTTTTAATTTTACTCTGACCCTAGTTATTACTGAAATCAGGTGGCCTGACATTTTTAGCAGTATACTGTTGAAAATATTAAATAATATGATCTTAAGTAAGCAGTATTAAGGGCAGAGTAAAACGTAATTAATTTTACTCCGCCCCCAAATAGTGACGGACAAAAAGATTGGATGATTATTTGTTTCCAGATGCCTAAGCAGGGAAAGGGCATTAAAATTCCTATTCTTTCGCCCCCCACCATATCATCCGTTTTATATTGATCATAATATGAGTATGTTCTTTGTTAAGAAACCCGAAAGCAGTTTTTTTAATAACTCCATCTCCGTAGGTAAAAGTAATAAAATGACCATCAATCCGATAGTGGCCTGATTGTTTAGTATTACTGGTAAATGCAGCATCGTCTGAAGTTGAGGAAGCACCGGCACTATGAGAAAACCTGCCATCAAGTCTAAAACAATACCCGCTCGCAATAGATGAAGAGAGATCACCGCTATCCAATCCTGTATCAATGCCAATTATTCTACCGAAACACCTATCAAGCCGCTGATCAGTTGTACCTGATTCAACCTTATAGGTACTAATCGGGTCGTCATATTTTGGATCCGACCAGTCCGACCATCTATATTCCCCGCCTTTATCTGTTATCCGCCAATTGCCCCACCTCTTGGCATTCCTCGCTTTTGAAATTTCAATACCTTCATTTAAAACTGTTCCCATATCATAAGTCATCGTACCATCTCCAAAAATCATGACATATTGATCAGTTGGTTCTGACTGTGGGCCACCTACCCCAAGAGAAAGGCGCCAGTCCACAATACTCCAAATACCGAGCATTCCATCAAGTGATGAGCCACCAGATGGAGGGGTGTTATTTCCTATAGTAAATGAACGAACCTTAAAGGAAACCAATTTTTTCGTATTTGAGTCTTGCAGCGCTACACTTACGTACCATTTGCCAGGTGTTAATTCCTTAATACCTTCCATTGTCGTCAAAAATGTAGAAGGTAATTGATAGTTTTGCGGGATGGTATATGAAGACAACCAAGGCTCTGTAGCATTAATCTTCCAACCTGGGTAATCATATTCGATCTCACCGCCAGGGGAAACAGCTAAAAGTACATTCATTGTCTTTGGAGTGTCAGTTTTATTATAGCCAGAAATGGAAATTTTGGGTATCTCTCCCAGCATATAACTATCCTTATCCATTGACACATCAATATCGACCTCACCTGACTGAACAGGGTTATTAACTAGTGTATCCAGTTCCGCGCTAGAAAGAGCGTGTACTATATGTGAACAAGCAAGTAAACCAACCCACCCGACTAACAACAAAACGTGAAATGAAGTATTATTTTTTTGATTCATATTTCCCCCAAATGTTTATGGATAACAATTCTAATGCAATCTTCTAGTTTATGTGGCTTTTATTTTAATAATGATTTTTTGAAAGTAAGCAAAGCCAAATTTCTCGTTTGGGTTTATCTGTTTTTCCTAGATAAGCTGCGTAGGAAACGGTTGCCAGAGATTCAATCACATGAAAATAATCTAATAGCTGCCGGCTGGTATGTTTTTCCAGAAATGTCCAATTATTTTTGGCTCCATCGGCAATGCCTAAATAAAATGCATCCAATTTAGTGTCGAGTATCAAACTGCCTAAAAAGCATTATATTAAAGTCGCACTATCCAATAACAGTAGAGGATGTTATTGAAAGAGCACTAAATGGTTTTTGGGGAGGGTTCGTAGTCATAATTTTTCTTTTGCTTTGACCTCGTTTAAGCCAGATTAAAATCATATTTATCATGCAGCGATACTTATATTTTAGCTTAAGTCAACTGTATTGAAGCCGGTCCCCAACCACCTCAATCTTCAAAAGCACACAAACTAGTGGTGGTCGCAGTTTTAGCTCAATTAGCGCGCCATCCTTGCTACATATCTTTTCCTGATTACCCATGAGCCTCAGCCAAATGAGAATAGAATCTTTGCAGCTCTTTATAGACTTCGCCGTTCCAGAAGTCTTTTATCGGGAATCTATTATTGTTTGTTAGATTTCTGCTAAGAGAATGGTGGAATGACGGGGTGTTTAGTAGAGTGCTTTTAAAATGGCTGAGACTCATGGGTAATCAGGAAACACTATATGCAGTTTGTTGCAAATGGAGTGGGGCAAGTATCCCCTTGGGTAAAGTTAAAAAAATCAGATTTACCTTGGCTCTGATGGTTTTGTGGATAATGTTCAATTGAATATATCGAAAAAGAACTTGTCAGAAATACCTAAGATACAGAAAAGAGCAGTGTGTAAATCACTTGAACTCTATGAAAAAGAGTCTAGCGGAAGAAATGAGGCTATCGTTGTTGCCTATAGAAGTGGAGGCTTTACTTTAGCCGAAATCGGAGAGTATCATTCTCTACATTATTCTACAGTTAGCAGGATTATTCATATTGAAATGCAAAAGTAAAGACCTGACCCCGTGGTTGTGACCCCGTGGTTGTTAGAACATGCGATTAATAAACACAAGCCAGAGACTCAACAATTAATGTTTCATTCAGACCAAGGTGTTCAATATTCAGCCAAGTTGTTTGTTGACTATCTTAATGACTTGGAGATAACACAGAGTATGAGCCGTCGAGCTAATTGCTGGGATAATGCCGTAATGGAGAGGTTTTTTAGGAATTTAAAAACAGAGCGACTGAATTATTTGAGTTTTATTAATCACTCCTCTGCAGTCAGTGCTGTGACTAGCTATATTAGCTTTTATAATTATAAAAGATTGCACTCTACTATTGATTATAAAACTCCTCATCAAAAAACCAAAGAAATGAAAAAAGCGGCTTAAAATCCTTCCAAGAAAACTTGACCATTACACATTTTATCTTGTGCCATTGTAACGACTCAGTCCGCACTCAATTTTGAACCATTCTCTCCTAGAATGCCTGTTTTATTATCAGTAGAAGATGTTGAGCTGTGGCTAGATGAAAAGCAAGACACGGCTATACTTTATCCTTTATTTGAATCTTTATTAGCTTATCCGATACAAGCAGTTGCTATTGATTCTCAGTATGGGTATTCTCATCTTAAAAATGCACCTA
This sequence comes from Methylococcaceae bacterium, assembly GCA_021647145.1. GTDB lineage: Bacteria > Pseudomonadota > Gammaproteobacteria > Methylococcales > Methylomonadaceae > QPIN01. The sequence goes on from JAKIVF010000035.1 coordinate 26,101, forward strand.
TTGTGATAGGTGATAGTTTTATTTTGTAGCTGATATAATCAATATAACTGTAGTTTAGGAGTGTACACAAAATAACTTGAACACCCTGAATGTTGTATAGTTAAAGATATTTTTTCAAAATGAAGAAGCGGTGATATGCAAATAGCAGAAGACTATGCCATGCCAGTTCGCGGCGAATTAGGTGGGGCTTTCGCAAGAGTTAATGATTTTAATGATGAATTTTTTATTCGATGGGGCAAGATAGACTTTGAAGTCTTTCAAGGCTCTCATATCAATTTAAAAATTATCTTAAAAGTTTATAGTAACGATAAAATATGTGAAACTTATGTTGTTGATACAGACGCCTATAATATTGAATGGAATAGACATACACGAAGTTCCCGTGATTTTTATATTCATCCTTTTTCTAGCAATTTTGGTCAAGTTAACTGTGTTAAATTTTCTTTTGTAATTCATGTTAATGAACAATCCATTGCCTCAGAAAGAGAGTATATTTTTATGGACTGGCCACAGTTACAAAGCAACCCTGATGAGCATCAATTCTATCAAATTTCAGCCGAGCATTCATCTCAAAACCATTACAGAACTTATGAACTAAATGCGAGTGAATTACAATGTGATGTTGATTGGTTTAATCATCATTTTGAATCATTGGAAGTGGTGCCAAAATTCACCAAAGGCCAGCCTGACCATCCTTACCACCCTAAAAGTTATATTCATCACCTGATCGATAAAGTCATACGAACTAAACATGAGAATTATGAAAGGTTATGCACAATTAAGGTAAGTGTAGATTGTATTGATGATGATGATTTTGTTAATCATTTAATTCATGCCAGTGAGCAAGGAGTTTGGGTCCAATGTGTTGTCGACTGGCGTAAAATGACCCTGACCAATAATGATAGTTATGCTCGCTTAAAACGGACAGGGATTGAATTAATTGGGGTTGTTTGTAGCCCAGATCATCATTTGATTGAAGTGGAACCTGATATGCATACTAAATTCATTATCTTCAATGATGAAGATTGTATTTTGGGTTCATTTAATATTACTTTTGGCCGTTGGTGGGCTAATTGGGAATCGGGGATGACATTTCACTCTAAAGGGGTTTGTCGTCTGTTGGATAATATTTTCCAAAGTCAGCGAGGAGGGGTTATTCAAAAATATGGTATTGATCCTTTTAGTCCTTTTAATTTGCTATATACTTTTGGACGGCACACGATTGAAAATGGAAGTAATTTTCTTCCTCATCACGCAATTCTTGCAGAAATTAATCGTGCAAATCATTCAATTAAAATTACTTTATTTTTGATTGGTGAATTACTAGGCGATCATCATGATAGTGTTATTAATGCATTAATAAATGCTAAAAATAGAGGAGTGAATGTTCACCTTCTGTTAAATGGACATTTGGCCAGACAAGGAAAGGTAGGTGTAGAGCGGTCAATGGAAGATGAGTTAAATTGTCCGCTTTTACCCGTTATCGATAGATTAAAATCTGAGGGCGTCGCAGTGGGTCTGGTCTATGGAAAAGACAACCATAACGTGCCTTACTCCCCAATACATTCAAAATATTGCATTATTGATGAATATATTGTTATAGATGGAAGTTTTAATTGGTACAACACTTCGGTTTTCTCACATGACATTGTTGTGATTGTTGCTAATCATGAAGTTGCAAAGCCTTATTTGCATGAATTTCAGGAAATTCAGGATTTGTTACGGGTTATTTATTAGATTTTTAATAAAGATTTATTGAAAAAGAATTTGATTTTATGGGATATCATTTTTTCCGAGAATCGTTACGACTAGCCAAAATCACTGTCAGTAAACACGTTCACCGTATACGCCAGCTTTATGAGCAAGAGAACATAAAAAATCCACCTCAGATGAGGCAGCTTTAATTCAGGGGCATTACGTTAAACGCTAGCAGTGTTGGTTGTATACCGGTTTAGGTAATAATAGGCTGCTACGCGGCTTGAACTTTGTTTTTACGAGCCAAGCCAAGAACACCTAGTAAACCTGAACCCATAAGCCAAACTGCGGCCGGTAATGGTGTGGCTGTGATATTTGCGCCTGCACTAAACGTACCTGGATCCATTATACCAGCCGTCGAAATAACTATATTTGCTACACCTGTACGGCTGTTATTGTTGATGCCTGATATGAATTCTGAAGATGAAAACGTGTAATCGCTTATACCTAGTATATAGTCACCCGAACCCAATGCTATATCGATTATTGAATTGTAGAAATCGCCGGCTATACCACAAAGTGTTTCTGAACAGTTATCATCATCGGAAGTGATAATGTCGTCTTCTGTTAAATCGCCGTCGTCGTTTGCTAAATATAGAAAAGGATCAATTGTGGGCCCCATGGTATAGAATCTAAAATTACCGGCACTCGTAACGCTGAATGATGTATAACCTACTGACCCTACGCCAGAAGCTGTTATATTATGTGCTTCCGTGAATGTGGCTGTGGCTGCGCCTGCGATGGTACTTATAGAATACAATAAAGCTAGTGTTATTAATTTTTTCATTTTAAGTTTCCTATGGTTTTTATACATTAATTAATTTTATGATATCTCCTTGTATAAATTACTCTGTCCCATAACTTAACTTTAACAGAGCGAATAGTTACCGTCTATTGTACCTAAGTACAGATCAAGACTATAGTACCGCTAGCCTAGCGGTTATTAGACTTATTGCATTGCCCCTGATAAAGAAAGAAAAAACGTATAAAGCCGAAGTAAAACCAAACGATTTTAGATTAATGCTCACCAGTAAAAAGCAATGCTTTTTTCTTATAATCTCATCAATTTCATTTAACATAGTTTTCACAAAAGATATTAGTAATGGGTATTTCTGCATAAAAATTTAGAGGAAAGTTTAAGGCTTGCAGCAAAAGTATTTGATAACAGTAGGGACTCTATTCTTATTTTTGATTCAGAGACTAAAATTCAACGGGTTAAAAACTCTTTTACTGAAATAACGGGGTATCAGCCTCAGGATGTGGTGGGTAAAACAATTAGAGTATTAAAATCAGGTAAACACGACCGTTCTTTTTATGATGCAATGTGGAGTGCCATTAGAAAAAATGGCTATTGGCAAGGTGAAATATAGAACAAACGAAAAAATGGTGAATAAGTACCCACGTAAAATTAATTTAACCTTTCAAGAAAACTCAACATTGTAAGTTATTCCAATATTAGAAAGTACATTAAATAGTTCTTTCTTCAGGGAAAGATAGGATTCATAAGCTGAGAAAG
>JAKIVF010000188.1 GCA_021647145.1 Methylococcaceae bacterium
TTTACTTGCTTTTTCTAATGCTTTTTGAATTCTTTCCATGCTAAATTCCTGAAAATTTTATATTTTTAAAACACATAGAACTTTAGACCTTTTATAAAGCACTTAAGCCTAATTTCCGTAACCCGGCATACCACAACACATCAAGCGGCATAATAAGCAAATGAAAAAGTGTAATACCCGCAAAAATAGATACCAAGATAATGACTATGGTCTTTTTTTTAAGTCCCTGTGTACTTTGCACATCCTCATCATTCTCGATGTAAGGAATAACAATTAACGGCGGCGCTCCTGACAATGCAGTTAAACGTTTTATACCATAAATACTACGATCCAAACCTGCCTTTAATAAGGCAAAACCAAATGAAATACCAATAGCTAAAATAAACCCCATGAACACAATTGCTATTCTGTTTGGCTTAAAAGGCTTTTCTGGGAATAAGGGGGGTTCAATTAAAGTAAACCGTTCTCCCTTACGATCTTTTTCCATGGCTTGCGCCATATCGGCTTCCATTTGTTTTGCCTTGACTTCGCGATATTTCAAGGTTGCATTGTCATAGTCTCGCATTAGGTTTTTGTATTCTCTATCAACCTGAGGAGCCTTCATCAAACCTGTCTCATAAGTGTCTAGTTTAGCCACTAACCGGAGTTTCGATTTTTTCATTGCACTTAGGTCTGCAATAATGGCATTCATTTGTGCTTGCAATTGAATATACGCAGGGTTATCAGGCCTTGAAGAAAAAACTTGCTTTTTTATTGCTGGTTTTGTTAATTCCGCTTCTAAATGTACAATTTGTTGCTTTAGTTTTTTTACATCAGGATGGTTAGCTGAATAGCGCTGAGACAAAGTAATTAGCTCCGCATTCTTATTCTTTAACTGAATCTGTATTTCTGTTTTATCAATCCCCCCCACATCTTTTTCTAAAGCAATTATTTCACGCTGCATTTTTATAACATCGGGGTGTGTGCTGGCATATTTTGCTGTTAAAGCAACATATTCCGCCTGTAATGCTTTTAACCTGTCTTCCGAACCATATATACGCTCTCCAGTCGTAGAATATGTCGATAAATTAGGGCTTAATTGTGCCAGTTCGGCATTCAAATATAATTTCCTCTCATTTAAGGAATTTACTTGCCTATCAACCTCAATAATCTGTTGTTCAGTTCTATCCATTAATTGCATATTCAAATTCTGCAATTCAGGTAAACTTGCTGCATTTTTTTCTTTAAATTCTGCTAATTTTTCCTCAATTTTAGTAATTTGATCGCTTAGTTTGTTTGCCTCTATGGCTAAAAAACTCGTTGTTTCTGAAGCAGCTTGTGTTCTACGCTTTAAGTTCTCATTTAAATACAGACTCACTAATTCATTAGCTACCTGCTGTGCTTTTTTGGCTGATTTGCTAGCATAAGAAAGATTAAACGCAATCGTTGCCTGCATGGGTCTACCACTTCGCGGGTCAATGACATCCGCACTTACCATGTCCAGCTGTATATCTGCTCTCATGGCATCTAATACAACGGCAGAACTCAAATTTTTCCTATCTTCCGTATATAGATTAAATTTTTCAATGACAGCTTTCAAGTTTTCCGTACTCATTACCCGTTGGCTGATAACTTGAATTCGCTGATCGGCATAACTAGTTACAGTAGATCGAACTAATTCTTGCGGAATTTCCTGTTGCTCAATAAGGATAATAGCCGTTGATTTATACATAGCAGGCAACTTCATTGCGACCAACACTGCTATGAAAAATATAATTACGCTGGTAAATATAATTTGCTTTTTTTGCCTTTTTAAAACCTGGATATAATCCTGGATTCCTTTACTCTCTTCTTCCATTATTAACTCTTGTGTTATTAAAAACGGTTAGTTGACAATTTATCCCACTGAAAATCGATTGTCATAAAAATACTATTGGAAACAGCATTTTCATTCCTATTATCAAATTCCTGCATCCGGTAGCGATAACCACCACTTAATCGTGTTTGTCTATTAAGCCGCCAATTCAATTTAGGCTCGACTGAAAAATAGGTCCTTCCAGTATCTCGCGTATTATCTGTTGAGGTTGTACGGCTAATAACGCCTGAGATACCAAAGCTCAAGTGCTCAGTTATACTATAAGAGCCACTGCTCTTAAATCTATCTGCCTGTAAAAACTCACCACTACCTGAGGGGCTGACACTTCTAGAATAACTAATATCAAAACGTCCCGACTCAAATTGTTTTTTCACCCCTAAAGAAAACAGAGACCCTAATGAACTATTTTCAGTTCCAGGTATTGTGTTTGGAATAAGCAGGTTCCCTATTCTGCTTACAATGACTCTGCTCCCTGTTCTATTCACACTGTATCTTGTCCCGACCATAGCATTAAAACTTAAGGTCTCTGAATAATTATAGTCAATTCCTGTATTAATACTATAATCATCTGTTTCTATGTCGAGGTCAGTTAAACTATACTGTAAGGCAGTAAATGATACAAAGACCTGTAAATCATCTTGCCATTGATGAATGTAATTCAAATTAATTGAATCTGTCTTATAGCTTGATAAAAAGCTTGCTGAGGACTTTTCATAAGTGACCTCTTCATGAGTATAACGTGTCTGAATGGTTTGAATTTCGGACAAGCTATAAGTCCAATGCGGAGAAATGTTAAATTTTTCCCTATCAACTTGAACCTGAGTAAGACCCGTCAAATCTTGTTCACTGGTTATACTGGTATCGCGCACATACAGCGCATCCAATCCCACCTGATTTCTTTCAGTGATTTTAAAATTCGAACCTACTTTCAAGTCCAAGTCTTCTCTATCCAGATTTTCTTGACCCCAATAACGGACCACATCTAATAATGTTGTTAAATCAATATTAGACGTTTCAGTCCGGGTACCATACTTTGCAAAAAAAGAAGCTCTAAACCCGGCCACATCTTCTGTTTCTCTGGTTCTAAGACGCAAATTATCATCAGCTACTGCTCGCAGGTTTACGGTAGGTTGGATATACCATTCTCTTGCGTTTGCGCTGGATGAAAGAAAAAAAGCAATCACAATTAATATTGAAATTAGTTCTTTACTATTCATATTCAGTGTTTTATTTAAAGAACTATTATTTACCCTGCAGAAAGAAATAGCCATGAATTGTAACCGGTTAAGGAACAACTACTACATCTCCATTTTTCAATATAATATTTTGCTCCAGATCATCGCCATCTTCCACATCTCCATACCGGAACTCGATTGCCTGCTGCTTACCATCTTTATCTCTTCGTAAAATCTTAATATCATTGACTGCAGAAAATGGTGTCATCCCAGCTGCCATAGACAAAGCCTGCATCACATCCACATAGCGATTAACAATATATTCACCCGGCTTGTTAACTTTGCCAATAACATAAATTCTATTGCCGAGTAATTGTTTAGCAGAAACGGTTATTACAGGATCCGCAATAAATTGGCTTAGACGCTCGCTGATGATTTTCTGAATTTCAACCAGGCTTTTCCCTTGTGCTTTAAAATCACCCGCCAAAGGAAAGGATAAGCCGCCATCAGGTCTAACCAAAACCTCCTGCTGCAAGCCTTCTTCTTTCCAAACAGAAATCTCCAATATATCTCCCGGTTGTACCAGGTATGCTTTTGACTCAGCTAATGGATCCTGCTCTTGAGCTGATACTTGCTGATATGCAGCCAAAGTCATCCAAAACAAAACCAGCCCAACCTTATGATTTAATCGCATCAATTCAACTCCAAAATATTTGTACCGCTAATTATAGCCCATTATCCATCTACCACATAAAAAAGGGGAGGATACTGGACACAACACATGAACAACCTTGTAACTGAACAAAACAAACCACACAACTTCAAGATATAAATATCACCAGAATTATTTTCAACACTAAGAGATCACTAAGTTAGCTGTCGTTAATTTTATATTTAATAGCTGAAAAGCAATTACTTTAAATGACTATTAACCTATCGCAGTTTACTCTCGAATTTGACGTTTATAGATTAACTTCACAAACGCTGTCATTCCGACCAACGGGAGGACTTGTGCTTTGTTAATAGCCATATTGCTTTATTGAAAACCACCAAAACAAGTAAACATTCATTCTACAACATGTCATTTCTGGAGTTTAGCATTGTGATACTCTGAATTTGAAACCTTCATTCAATGGAACCATTGAGGTTTCTAAATCCATTCAAAGTATTATGGTGCCTCAGGCCGGAATCGAACCGGCACGCCCGTGAAGGCGCGGGATTTTAAGTCCCGTGCGTCTACCAATTTCGCCACCGAGGCATTAGCTGATGTGCTAGTAGAGCCGCATATTCTATACATTCTATTGAAAAATATCTAGTGCTATCTTTTGTTTTTTTTGACGAAAATAAAAATCGCAATAAAACATAACGTTACACTTCTCTTTATACTGAATGATAGACTCTAATTCTACATTGCCACATTTGAATGGATAC
>JAKIVF010000036.1 GCA_021647145.1 Methylococcaceae bacterium
TAAATATCTATTAATGAAAATTTAACTTAAATTTTAACTTTGATCAGGTTAAAAAATAACCATTATTTTTCATAAGATTACATTTAGCTTTTTAAAGTGGCGGAAGCTTGTGGGTAATCAGGTAAATTTATTACTAAGGGCTTTCTTATCTTTCAAGAGAAGTATATTTAAAGCCGTAGGTAAAAAATACAATATTTTAAGTAAATTTTACCTAAATAACAGTGAGTTTTTTAACAGATTGAAAAACAAGGTTTAATTTATCATATTCGTTACATTCATAGCATGAATGTAAATACTTTTTTTAAACAAAGGTGGTTAATATGAACATGATCAATAACGTAAGTTTTTCCAAATATTTTAAAGCCAAATTAAAATACCTGCCATCAATAATGGCAGGTATCTTGATACATTCCCCAGCACAAGCACTGACCATTAACCTGATTGATATTGGAACGACACCGATGACTGCTCAACAGATGACGGCATTTAATGAAGCAGCACAAATTTGGGAAAACAAGTTTAGCGATCCAATTACTCTTACACTAAACGTTGCCTGGGATTCAGCGAGTGAATTTAGCAATCCTAATGTGTTGGCTGCTACCACTACGGCTCGTGCTACTTTCAATGCGTCTACTGTACGAGCTTGTTTACTTGCAGATAGTAGTGGTGCAACTGAAACAGGTGCAGATACATTGCTGCCAACACCAGATGTCCCTTTAGTTGATATCAATGGTAGTCGAGATGATAATAAGGTTACTATGGCTTTTGCAAATGGTAAAGCATTAGGTGTTACCCCGGCACTAGACCCAGTGTATGGTCAAGGGCTTGTGAATAATGCTGATGGTCAAGTGCGCTATAATATGGGTTTTTTAACAGGTTTTGATATAGACCGTAATAATGGTATTGCTTCGGGTCAGTATGATTTTATTGGCGTGGCTGCACATGAAATTGGTCATGCACTGGGGTTTTTCAGTGTAACTGATGTTCAGGATGGTAACCCAAGCTTTACTTTATACCCAAATACACTTGATCTATGGCGTTTTAACGAAATAGATGGAAACCATAATGTCACAACGGGAGATCGTATCATTACAGCTGGTGATGCTGAATATTTTGATGGCATATTAAATAACGTCCCATTTTCGCGAGGTGTGATGGTAACGGATTCACTTTGTGGTAATTCTAGTGGTGAATGCCAAGCTAGTCATTGGCAAGATGGTCTGGGCAATTTGATGGATCCAACAGTTAGTACAGGTGTATTAGTAAACCCAACGTCTGATGATATTCACGCTCTAGACTATATTGGTTATGATTCAAAATTAGCATACATTCTTCCGTGGTTTGAATGGGAAGATTTTCGTTTATGGTTTTTTGATCCAATTTGCTATAAGTGCCCTATTGAACTATCCCAGAAATTTTTTCGAAAATTTCCTCAGCCACCAAAATTAGCTAATATATCTGCACCATTCGACGGTGAAAATGTAGCTTTTGTTGTAGGACTTAGTGGTAAAGAACGAGGTTTTGAGTCACGTTCGGGAATTGGTTTCGCAAAGTTTGAGCAGGCACAAAAGAATAAAAACCCTTCTGTAATGAAGTCAACTGTACTTGATAAAGAAGGGCAATGGGAAATGGAAGAGTTTTCATTATTACCACTCGAAGTTATCCCTGCTCGTCTGACCAATTTTTACTTTGAGACGGACAGTGTTGAGGGTGTACCTTTCCGTTTTACAGGTATTTTCTCAGAAGACGGTACTTCTTTTGACCCAACTTTAGGTAAATACGGAGGTTTCCGTATTAGTGGTGTTATTGATACTAGTCAAGACGATATTGAAGGTGATATTGATGCAACGTCTACTTTCGTATTGCTTCTTCAGGAAGAAGTTGATGTAAATCGTAAAGGGGGGATCAAGAATCAACCCTTTAGTATTAAGTGGCAAGATGGTTCAGTTATTGAAGATAATGTAACTACCATTATTGATTATGAAGCGTTTAAGTTACCAAAACCAGATGCGGATAGAGGCAAATAATTGATAGTTACTTTGAAACCGAATTATATTTTTTAAATTATAATTCGGTTTCACTTATTTTAATTCATGTCTTTTGGATATAAAATTACCAAAATCTTCAGCTCAGCTATCGCCAAAATTATAAAATATTATTAGTTATCGTGGCTAAGTCATTAAATTATTAGTAGAATCTCTTTTAATCCCTAAAATTCTCAAACTGCAACGGAAGATCAATTGATTTCTCTACTTTAAGCATTGCAATGACTTGTTGTAAATCATCTCTTTTTTTACCTGTTACCCTAAGTTTTTCACCTTGAATGGCTGTTTGAACTTTAAGTTTCTTATCTTTAATTATTTTCACAATTTTTTTTGCGATAGGTGTTTCTATTCCTTGGTTAAGAGTCACTGGTTGTTGTGCTGTTTTACCGGTATCTTGAATGTCTCCCGTTTCCATACAACCTATGTCCACGCCACGTTTGGTCATTTTTGAAAAAAGGATGGGAAGCATTTGCTGTAATTGAAAAGTTGATGCTGCTTTCATAAGAATACTGTTTTCTTGCAGCTCAAATTGTGCATTTGAGCCTTTAAAATCAAAACGAGTTGTAACTTCTTTATTTGCTTGGTCTACAGCATTATGGACTTCATGAGCGTCAAATTCAGAGACTATATCAAATGATGGCATTGTATTTTTTAAAGAGTAAAATAATATTTAACTATAATTCTCTTGAACATATAATTCAACGTATTTTTATCTAAGCAGATTTAATAAATTCAGCAACAGCTTTTATTCTTAACCTTCGAATAGCATCACCAATTTTAGAGCCTTCTAATTGACCATTCAAAATATCGGACGTGTTAATATTACAAGCTGCATTAGCAGCTTGCAGAACAAAAGAAGCTTGGGGATAAGGGGTGTTTTCAAGCCCTGTTCTGCCTCTAGCATCAGCTTCACAAGCTAATACAAAATCTTTAACAATTGAGTTTGAAGTTTTAAATGCTCCCAAAGACCCAAGCATATCAGTTAAAGTACTGGCTTTTAACTCAGAAACACGATGACAGTGTGTATGGTGTTGCATCACTTGTAATGCTAGTATTTTAAACGATTTAGGAACCCTTAGCCTTTTACAAAACTGCTCAAGAACAGGAAAACCTAATTGCTCATGTCCATGATGACTAGGCCACTTACTTTTATCCGTTTTTGCTTTTCCTAAATCATGTAATAAGGCGGCTAATCTGATTTCTGGTTTAACAGATAATTTTGAGGCCTGTTTCAGGCAGAGTAAACTATGAATCCCTGTGTCTATTTCTGGATGATGTTTTTCGGGCTGGGGCACACCAAAAAGTTGATCAATTTCAGGAAAAATAGACTTTAAAGCATTGCAATCTTTTAAGGTATAAAAAAATGCAGTAGGTGATCTTTCTGATAATACTTTAAATAATTCAGCCCAAACCCGTTCAGCCACTAAATGATCTGTTTCACCATCATTCACCATTTGCTTCATTAATTGCAATGTCTCATCTGCAATAGAAAAACCTAAATGAGCATAACGTGCAGAAAAACGTGCTATTCGCAAAATTCTTACCGGGTCTTCAGAAAAAGCTGGCGATACATGACGAAATAGACGGTTTTCAAGATCTTCTTTACCATTAAATGGATCAATAATGTTACCCTGTTGATCTATGGCAATGGCATTAATGGTTAAATCCCTGCGAACCAAGTCTTCTTCAAGTGTTACACTCGGCGACGCATGTACTGTAAACCCTTTATAACCAGGCGCAGTTTTTCGTTCTGTACGTGCCAGGGCATATTCATCATGAGTCTCAGGATGTAAAAAAACAGGAAAATCTTTACCAACAGGTCTAAATCCTTGGGCGACCATAGATTCTGGTGTTTCACCAATTACAACCCAGTCTTTTTCAATCACAGGGTAATTCAGTAAAGAATCTCTAACGGCACCGCCAACTAAAAAAGTTTGCATATAAAATATCGACTAACACTAATTTTGTAGGATAGAATTTTAACAGGGTAAAACAATGCTTGAACTTTTTTTATTTAGTATGCTTTTAGGTGCAATAGCAGGTTTATTAGCCGGACTCTTTGGTTTAGGTGGTGGAGTAGTTATAGTTCCTGCTTTAGTTTGGTTATTTTCTGCTCATCATTTCCCTGCAGAACAAATAATGATTATGGCTATTGCTACCTCTTTAGCCACAATTATTCCTACTTCAATTTCCTCAATATTAATGCATCAAAAATTAGGAAATATATTATGGCATAACGTTTCTCGTTTAATTCCAGGTATATTAATTGGTGCAGGAGTTGGTGCTTTTATTGCGGATACTATTAATGCAGAATTACTTAAACAGTTTTTTATTGCTTATCTAGTGTATGTGGGTTTTCGTATGGCTTTACAAAAAAACACTAACGCTCAGTTAAAAAAGCCTAATGACTGGCTAGATTATATTGTAGGTAAAGGGATTGGACTTCTTTCTTCATTATTAGGAATTGGAGGGGGAACAATAACCGTACCCTATTTAGTAAGTAGGCAAATAGAGATAAAAAATGCAGTCGCTGTATCCAGTGCTTGTGGTTTAGCTATTGCTGTTTCAGGCACACTGGTTTTTGCCTTTTTAGGATGGAATCAACCATTTTTACCCGAGTGGAGTTTAGGCTATGTGTATTTACCAGTACTGTGCGGAATTATTATCTGTAGTATTTTAACCGCTCCAATTGGTGCAAAATTGGCAAGCAAATTACCAGCTAAACAACTAAAGCAGTACTTTTCTATTATGATTTTTTTAATTGCTTTTAAAATGATTTTTAATTAAAAAGAGCCATTAAAAATTATCTTGGACGAATACTAATTTCAACTCGGCGATTTTGGGCACGCCCCATTTCAGTTTTATTGGAAGCAATAGGATAACGTTCCCCAAAGCCTCTGGATTGGATTCTGCCATGTTGAACGCCTGTTTTTACTAAATAACTTGCAACACTGTTAGCTCTACGTTCTGATAATTCTTGATTATGCTGATCACTACCTGTTGAGTCGGTATAACCAGAAATATTGATGCTGGTTTCATTAAATTTATTAAAAACAATACCTACAGAATCTAAAATAGAATAGAAATTTCCATTTATATTAGCTGAATTAGTAGCAAAAGTTATGTTACCTGGCATGATTAATTTTAGATCATCACCTAGCCTTTGAACTCTAATCCCTGTACCTTCAAGTTGAGCGCGTAATTGTGCTTCTTGTCGGTCCATATAGTAACCAACTCCTGCACCCACTGCCGCACCAGCACCAGCACCAATAATAGCCCCTTTACCACCACCTGCTGCGGCACCAATCGCTGCACCACTTGCAGCGCCAATCGCTGTACCCCAGCCAGTATTAGCCACTTTTTGTTCTCCAGTGTAAGGGTCAATTGCACAACCTGTGGTTAGAACGACAGCTAAGGTAATGCCTGTTATTTTTTTCATACTAAATTTCCTTGGTAATCTCTGGAAGGTTTTATAATTACAATATTAATTTTTTTTTAGATAGTTTAAGTATAGTTGGAATTATCATAAGCTCAATATCAGACTTACTACTTAGTACATTTGTTCAATTAAAATGATAACTTAGCTAAAAATAAAAATAACTACACATGGAGTAAATTATTATTTAAATAAACATATTTTCATAAAATCATCAGTCAAGATATAATCAACTAAACGTTATATCATTATATAGACCTTAGATCCGAAGTTTATTCAGGATCAAGGGGTTAAAAGGATGCCATCTTATGTCTAAAACCTTACGATCATCAATAGGGTTAATTCTATTAATTACAACTGTTAGTCTAGCTTCTTGTCAATCCATGCTTCAAGTCATTTCTGCTGATAAAAATGATGTTTCAATTGTTAAACAAAAATAGAGCTAGTTTTTAACCCTAAATAAATAATCTGTCGCTATGAAAAATACTGAACAGTTAAGAAAACCGAAACCCTACCAAAAAAAGCAAGCTCAAGGTGTGTTATATAATAGCCGAGGGCTATTATTATACATCTTGCCGTTAGCCCTAATTCCTGCCGCTTTTTTATCATTTGTTTATGGTGATTTTTCTAAGATTATCACTAATGTAGGAGGATGTGTTGCATTTATATTAGCAGCGGTTCTTTTGCGTCGAGGGATTGCTGCTGAGAAGCATTATTTAGATAAAAAAATTACTCGTCCACCAAAATGGCCCTTAAAAACAATAGCATCAATTATCGTTGCAGTGACTACAGGGTGGATAGCCTGGTTAGGTGCAGGGCATTCTTTTTTTACCTCTATAGCTTTTGGCTTAGGTGCATTAGGAGGTATGTTTCTATTGTATGGTTTTGATCCTTGGCAGGAGAAAATGGTTGCAGGTTCTCATGGTTATACAACAGAAGAAGTCTCCCAAACTGTAGATGAAGCTGAAGCAAAAATAATAGGGATTGAACAAGCAAATAAACAAATTAATAACCGTAGTTTTAATCAGCGCATACGCGTGATTTGCGAACATGCGGGTGAGATTGTTGATATTATTCAGGATGATCCGGGCGATATTAGAAGAGCAAGAAAATTCCTTAATGTCTATCTTGATGGTGCTCTAAAAGTTAGTGAAGGTTATGCTGATATGCAAAGAAAGCATCAATCTGAAGAGTTGACAGAAAATTTTGATAATGTATTACAAACTATAGAGAGCGTTTTTATTGAGCAGAAACAAAAGCTGCTGGAAGATGATGTTTTAGACTTAGATGTCCAAATAGAAGTATTAGCTGCCCAATTAAAACATGAAGGTGTTGTTTAAACCCAAATTAGAAATAGATAGGAAATAACATGAGTGAACAAAAAATAACGACTAAAACAGAAGACCTTACGATACCAGGTAGTAGTGTTTTCAATGAGATCGTGCCAGGAGTAACAAGCGATATATTAGCTTATGATCAATCGGATACAGAGAATAAAAAAGCAATAGATTCTATCGTCGCAACAATAGATATGAATGATACTAAATCTATTATCTATTTTGGAAGTAAAGCTCAAGAACAGCTCACCACTATTTCCGATAAAATGCTGGAAGGTGTTAAAAATAAAGATATGGGGGAGGCTGGGGGCGACTTAAATGAAATGGTCGCTGCTTTGCGTGGTTTTGATGTGGATAATTTAGACCCCAACAAAAAACCTGGTTTTTTTGCCAAACTATTTGGTCGAGCAAACCCAGTGGTCAAATTTTTACAACAATATGAAGACGTTCGTAAGCAAATAGATACTATTACTGACAAGCTGGAGTCACATAAAACAGTTTTGTTGACTGATATTACAATGCTCGACAAATTATACGATGCCAATTTAGAATATTTTCATAACCTTGATCATTACATTTCAGCGGGCGATCAAAAACTATTAAACTTGGATGAACAGGTTATTCCAGAAAAAGCCAAAGCAGTAGAATCATCTGAAGCCGTTATTGAAGCACAGGAACTAAGAGATTTACGTTCAGCAAGAGATGATCTGGAACGACGCATCCATGATCTACGGCTAACTCGTCAAGTGGCAATGCAAAGTTTACCAGGTATTCGGTTAGTTCAAGATAATGACAAAGGATTAGTGAGTAAAATCAATTCAACCATTGTGAACACTATTCCATTATGGAGGCAGCAATTGGCAACAGCAGTAGCGATTTATCGTTCATCTGATGCAGCAGAAACTTTGCAGTCAGCAACTGATTTAACCAATGATTTGTTAGAAGCTAATGCAGAGAACCTCAATCAAGCCAATGCAATCACTCGTAAGGAATTAGAGCGTGGTGTTTTTGATATAGAATCGGTTAAAAAAGCCAATGCTACGTTAATTAATACCATTAATGAAAGTTTACAAATTGCTGATGAAGGTAAAAAAATGCGTGCCGAATCAGTCTTGCAACTTGAAGAATGTGAAACAGAATTACGTAAATCACTTTCCGCTGCTGCAAGTAGGGCAGAAGAAGTAGATTCTAAACCATCAGTTTAAACATTATCAATAGGAGAGAATAATGGGGTTATTGGATAAATTATTTGGTGAATTTGTTGATGTTATTGAATGGCTGGATGATTCTGACGATACCATGGTTTACCGTTTTGAACGTTATGGTAATGAAATTAAATACGGTGCAAAACTAACCGTTCGTGAATCGCAGGTTGCTATATTAGTTAACGAAGGTAGAGCAGCAGATTTTTTTGAACCGGGTATGTATGAGTTAGAAACTAATAACATGCCGATTATGACCAGTTTAGAAAATTGGCCGCATGGATTTGATAGTCCTTTTAAAGCAGAGGTCTATTTCTTTAATATGCATCGATTTGTCGATTTAAAATGGGGAACAAAAAATCCCATTATGCTAAGAGACCAAGAGTTTGGTCCTGTTAGGCTGCGTGCATTTGGTAGTTATACTGTTCGAATTAATGATCCTTTAACCTTTATTAAAGAAATTACTGGGACAAATGGACATTTTTATACCACTGATATTAGTGACCAATTACGTAACCTGATTCTTTCACGCTTTGCGACTATTTTAGGCGAATCGAAAATTCCTATTCTTGATTTAGCCGCAAATTATGATGATTTAAGTGAATATGTTACCAGTAGAATAGCATCAGAGTTTTTAGAATATGGGCTAGAAATAACTAAATTACTAGTTGAAAATATTTCTTTACCTAAAGAAGTTGAAGAAGCGTTGGATAAAAGAACCAGTATGGGTATTGTAGGTAATTTACGGAATTACACGGAATTTCAAACAGCAGAAGCAATAAAAGCTGCAGCCGAAAACCCTTCAGGCGGTGGTTCAGAAGGGTTAGGGTTGGGTATGGGGTTTGCTATTGCAAATAAAATGGGGAATACTCTTTCTACACCTCCCCCCATACCCTCAGAAACTACTTATTTTATAGCCATTGATGGCAAACAAACGGGACCTGTCAATTTATCAGAGCTCGAAAGTAAAGTTAAATCAAAAGTAATTAATAAAAACACTTTAATTTGGAATCAGCAGTTAATTCAGTGGACTCCAGCAATTAAGGTGGCCGAGCTTGCTAATTTATTTGCAATAACTCCTCCTCCCATCCCAGAGCAACAAGTAGAAAAGAAATAATACAATTGATTAAAAAATTACGTGAAAAAACACCAACCATTTAAGCCAGTTAGTAAAGACAATCAATTTCCATGCTCTCAATGCGGAGCGATGCTGAAATATAAACCGGGGACTCAACAACAAGTTTGTGAATATTGTCATCATCACAATGAAATTAGTCAAAATTATGAGGTTATTGAGGAGTATGATCTTCATCAAGCTTTAAGAAAGCTTGCTAAAGCAAAACCAACTCAAATGGTGGAACAAGCTCATTGTAATGCATGCGGTGCCAGTTTTAAATTTGAAGCCAGTGTCCATGCAGGTGAATGTCCATTTTGTGGTACCGATATTGTTACCAGCCCACAGAAAATTAAACCTATCCCACCAAAATCATTATTACCTTTTGTTATTACCGATGCTCAGGCGAAACATAAATTTAAGCATTGGCTGGATGGTTTATGGTTTGCTCCAAATGAAGTAAAAAAATATGCTCGTAAAGAAACTAAGCTGCTTGGTATTTACCTTCCATATTGGACATACGACAGTAAAACCGAAAGTAAATATCTTGGAGATAGAGGTGATACTTACTATGTAAATCAACGGGTTAATTATGTACAAAATGGACGGAGAGTCTCTTCTGTAAGAAGAGTTCCTAAGATACGTTGGTCGAGTGTTAGAGGACGTGTTGCGCGGTTTTTTGATGATGTGTTAATTGGGGCGAGTTTATCATTACCACGACAAATTCTTGACCGGTTACAACCATGGGATTTAGAAAATCTTGTTCCTTACGATGAAAAATACATTAGTGGTTTTCAAAGTGAGCTTTATCAAGTTGAATTAGATGAAGGTTTTGACCGAGCAAAACAAATTATGGATGGCATTATTCATCGTGATATTGCATTTGATATTGGTGGAGACCACCAACGAATACACCAAGTTAGTACTACACATAGTAACACAACGTATAAACATTGTTCGCTTCCTATTTGGTCAGCAGCTTTCTTATATCGTAATAAATCTTATCGTTTTGTGATTAATGGACGTACAGGACAAGTACAAGGTGAACGACCTTATAGCTATTGGAAAATAGCTTTTGCTGTCCTTCTTGGGTTAATTATAATCGGCGGAGGGTTAATTCTTATGGAACAAACAGGGGCTTTTAATCAAGTTGAATATTCAACTTATTACTCTTATTGATAATTGTGACGTTAGTTCTATCAAAGACAGAATTACTATACTTTGATTGAAATTTTAAAAGTTGACCCTATATCATATATACAATTGTTGCTTTTATATAGGAGAAGACAATGTCAAAACCAAATTTAGAAAGAACTCCATTACCAAACCCAATAGTAGTAGGGTTTATATTTACGGTGTTATTTGTTATTGCAATGGTATTTATTGTACTGTAAGGCAAGTAGAATGGGAGAGTTATTTATTGCGAGTTTATCTAAATGATGACTTAGGAAATAACTTATGAGGCTCTTCAAAAAGAAAACGCCAGCATTTTGTGAAATATGTTGGCGTTTTTTTTCGTTTCTGCAAACTTACTTTTTTATATTATTTTTTGAGCGAGTAGTTTTAGAGCGTTTGTCTCTAAATCGACTTAAAGATAAGCCTACATCTGTTCTTTGACCTCTATTATCGATATAGTACATAGTAGAACCGTCTCCTTCCCAAATTCCCTCAAGTGTAAAACCAACCGTTTCTTCATTTTCAAATATAAGGATTTTTACAGATCTATAAAAATCGTCATAATATAAAAATCCCTCCCCAGTTGATGACAAAGAATCATTTTTGGTATATTGAACAGGAAAACTTTCATTATTAAATGTTTTTCCAAGAAATGGTCCAACATAATACACATCACCATCCGTATCAGTCAGAGTAAAATTAGCTAAGGCATTAGTCGAACTGACTGATATCCAAAGTAAAAGCACAAAGCTATAATAGCTTAATTGTTTTTTCATAAAAAAGTCCTCTTTTATATTTAAAAATTGTAGATTTAATTAGATATTCTATTTATTAAGAGTAATAAACTCTCTATTCTCATAAGTAGATATTTGGGTTAGTTATTGTATATGACTTGATTTTAGAACTAAATAAACTGAATTAAAGTTATCTTTTAGAGCTCTTTCCACCCGAATGCTGTCTTTGGGGAGAGTATGTATTTCGAGATTTTCCAAACTTTGATCCCGAAGAAGAAGTCGGCTGAGGTCTAGTATAATTTGAACGACTATTTATTTTTGAACTCTTTCCTGAGCTTGGGTAAGATGGTGTTCTGGAATAATTTGAATTATTATTTCTTTTTGAACTCTTTCCAGAGCTAGTGTAAGAAGGCGTTCTTGAACTATTTCTTTTTGTACCCTTTCCTGAAGTAGGTCTAGAAAAGGAATGATTTACCGCAGGTTTTTTATTACTTTTATTAGAAAAGTTATTCTTATTAATAGACCTACTTTCTCCAAAGCGTGAGTTGTTTCTTCTGATTTGTCGCTTTATATTTGGCTTACTAGATTGCTGATATTCGTTATACCTATGTTTAATATTAGGTTTTTGGGGTTTATTAGAGTAATTATAGTGCGGTGTCCTGTGAGAATTATGTCGATCAATATAAATAGGAGGTTGCACATAAACATGACGGTCATAATAAACAGGGTTAGAATAATATGTGTTGTAACCACCTCTATCATAATAGTAGTCATCTGAATAATCAGAATAGTAACCTGAATGACGAACACATCCACTGATAGTCATTAGTATTAAAATTGAGGTTGTTATTTTTACCAGAGTATTCATTAATTGATCTCCTTTATTTTGTTAATAATCATATATAACAGGTTCTGAATGTTCTGTGAATAACAAGAAGGGTTATATAGTAGGTATTTTTGTTTAATCTAAAATTTATCTGTTTTATAAGAAATCCTTAGTAACAGCTATTCTTAATCTTTTTGTTATTTTTTAGCCAATAAGTGCACAAAAAAATGTCAAATTTGTTTTCTTTGGTACTTAAATTCTTACTCCTAAATAACGGCTTTATGCTTCCTAAGACGTTATAAGTAAACTTTGGTTCATAAGTGTGAGTATTAATTGTCTTGATAGATTGAATAGATTCATAATTAAATTAATTACATTCATAGAGCTAATCTGATCAAAGGAAATGATGTTTTTATACTCAATAATATATTGACGCACAAATATTGATAAATTTGCCTAAGCTTAAATTAAGGCATTTTTTTAAACATGGTTATTTAATAAATAGTTCCTTAAATGCCATAACTTAAGGGTTATTTGACAAAGCATTGAAATATCTTGTTTTTTAATTTCTGATAGATGTCTGCTGCTTGAATCAATCATTATATATAAGGCAGTGAATAAAATTAAACCATTTAAGCAACACAATTTTTGTTAATTTTTATTTTTCTACTATGCTTAATTGCAGTAAACCCTGATATATTTTTAAACTTTAGAAATTAATAATTTTTCCTTAACCTCTATGTCTACTTCAAAACGTCGCCGTTATACACGTTACGAGATAAATCTGGCAGCTACATTAGTAGCCGATAATTCCAGTTTTATTCAATGTGTTATCCGTGATTTTTGTTCAGGGGGTATGTTTATTGAAGTAAAGCAAGGAAAAAGTCTCCATTCTTTAAAACAGAACCAAATAATACAAGTTCAATTTACTACAAATATTGACCCAGGTGAGGAAAAATTTAGTTTAGAAGTACAGATTATGCACATCAAATCTATGGGGGTGGGGGTTGCTTTTGAAAGAAGCTCTGAACAGGCATTTAAGGTACTAAAAAAACAAATTCAAAATAGTTTAAGGGGGGGAGGAGTAAATAGGCGGAATAACCCTGAGCGTCAGGCGAAACAAGATAAGCTAGAAACAGATTTATCTTCGTTAATGGAGGAAGCATTTTCTTTAATAATCGTTAACTATTATTCACATATTAAGCTAAAACTTGCGGACGTCATAGAAAAAGGAGGGAGTTATCAAGAGCAGCTTATACTAACTGATGCAATTACAAATTTTAAAATTAATAAGAAAAGTATTTTAGAAAGTTTTTGTAGTGTCACCGACCGAGATTCTTCTTTATTGAGTTCTTCTTCTTTTGATCAAATTGATGAATCTCAAGTAGAGTCTAATTTGTCATTGGTTGAAAAAAATGATTTTGAAGATTGGCTTAACTTGTCTTCCATTATTAGGCATTTGGAAACTTTATTTGAAGGAGATTTGAAATCTCTTCAGGATAAGATGGGATATATCCTTGAAGTCGATTCAAATATTCTACTAAATCCGCTTTGTCCTGCAAAGTTATGTGATCGCTTTCGGGATACCATATCTGAGATAGAAGAGAAT
Source organism: Methylococcaceae bacterium (assembly GCA_021647145.1). GTDB lineage: Bacteria > Pseudomonadota > Gammaproteobacteria > Methylococcales > Methylomonadaceae > QPIN01. Next base: position 13,480 of record JAKIVF010000036.1, read on the forward strand.
GACCTAACAAAACGTAGTATGTATATTTTGTTTGAAGAAACTCTGATTAAATGCCTTTCTGAATTGTATGGAAAAATGGATGCCATATTACTGGCAAATGGTGCGCCAAAAAAACTGAAAGGTGTCTCTAGGCCATTTAAAAAAATTGCTCCAGGTACAAGCTCAATAATAGATCACCATCCCTCTCAAGAAGACTCGGTGAGTGAAATTTCTGTTGATTCTGAATCAAACCCAATTGCCACAGTTGACAGCGAGTTTGATTATCCTACTGCTCAACCACAAATTTCCGTACAAGGTAATAGGCAGGTTGTTAATGTCGCCAAAAATTTAATTTCTTTATTACAACAGAGTTCTCTTCATCAACATCAAACTCTAAGCACAACACCTGAAATAACGGGTGATGTATATTCATCAGATGAAATAAGCAAGGCTTTTTCTTATTTACAAGAACATGCTATTCAAGGTGATTTAACTTCAAATAACGTACAAGAAGAACTACAAGATGCATTGGTTAGTTTTTCGGATTTCCAGAAAGAAATACCTAGTGAGGATAAAAGTAGTTTAGAGATACATGAAAATTTATTTGATATTTTGTTTGATGACAAAATACTTACTAAGGAAAGTAAATCATATTTAGAAAGTATTAAGATACCTATTATGGCTCAATCTTTGCGAGATAATGGGTTTCTTGAGTCAGAAAATCACCCTGCTCGTAATATAGTTAACAACTTGTTATGGTTGGGTTCCGCCATAAAGGGTGATAAAACGCCAAAAAGCATTCAAATTAGGCGAGCACTTGATGAGCTAACAAAAAAGATTAGTATTGAGGGGATAAAAAACCCAGCTATTTTTAAACAGGCTGAACAAAAACTTGATGAAATTAGTCAATTGGTCAATAAGTCTATTGATCATAATATTAAACGTGTTAACGAGACGTATGAGGGTAAACAAAAACTAGATAAAGCTCGACAATATGTTCAGGTTGAGATTAACAAAGATTTCGCAAGAAAAAAAATTCCAAACATAGTAAAGACTTTGTTAAATGCAGGTTGGCAACACCTTCTGGTAATAGATAAGTTACATGAAGATACTAAAAGCTTTCAAGGCCATCTAGGTATTATAAAGAGTATACTGAAATGGTTAATGGGAGCTAAAAAACCTAGAAGTGAGGTGATTGAAAATGTTCTAGAGTTTGTTGATACAGAACTACAGCCAGTTTGTACCAATACTTTTTTACATAGTAAAATACTAGATGAATTAAGTGACTTATTATTAAAAAATAAAATTTCTCCTAATTCAAATGCCATGGAAATGGTATTACTTGAAAAAGACGTTATTGTTCAAAGGGTAGGCAAAGAAAGTTATCACTTGGAAGAAGTTGACCATTTAAAAATAGGGGAATGGTTATACTTTTTGACAGAGGAAGAGGTAGAGCCTTTAAAGCTAGTCTGGATAAGCGAAATACGAGATCTCTTTGTTTTTGTAAACCAAGGAGGGCTAAAAAAGCAAGAGCTTGATCGAGAAACTCTGGCGGATATGGTCAGAAATGGGGCAGCAAATAGAATTGAAAGTCTTGATATGCCAGCAATGGACAGGGCTACTAATATGATGTTGCAAAACCTTCAACAAAAGCTTGTTTATAATGCGACTCGAGACTCAGTAACGGGTGTATTAAATCGAAAAGAATTTATAAAACGACTAAAGATAAAGCTGACCAATTTGGAGAATGCTAAATATCTTTTATGTAATATTGAGGTGCAAGACTTTAGAATTATAACTAATGCTTGTGGTTTAGCTGCTGGAGATGCTCTTTTAGAGAAAATGGCGAATGTATTAAAAAAAGTATTGCGTAAGGATGATATTTTTGGTCGTCTGGATGATAAGACTTTTTCTATTTTATTGAAGAATTGTTCTGCAGAGGTTGCAAAAAAATTACAATCAGAACTAATAAATGGAGAATTTAACTGGGAAGATAAAAGTTATGCTATAGCTGCTGGTATGGGAATTGTACCGCTATTTTCAGGCAATAGGTATGATGTTAATAGTATTTTACAGTATGCAGATTCTGCTACACTTTCAGCAATAAATGCTGGGCGAAACCGGATTCGGGTTTATCATGATAATGATGAGTCTTTAAAATCGCAATATAACTCACATGAGTGGGTGGGGCGGATTAACCAGGTTTTTGCTGAAAATCGGCTTTTTTTACGCTGTCAAAAAATTGCTGCGATCAATCCAGAAAAGGGCAGTCATACTCATTATGAGATTTTGCTGGGGATCAAGGATGAACAAGGTAACACTATTCCTCCTGATGATTTTATTCCAGCGGTAGAACGATGCCAACGTATGTCAGAGGTTGATCAATGGGTTGTACTCAATGTATTCGACTGGATAGAAAATAACCAAGATATTTTTGATGAACTAGATGGTTTTTCTATTAATCTTTCTGGTGAATCAATGAATAGCGAGGATTTCTTACAGTTTCTTAAGGAAACCTTAACTCTATGTAATGTCCCTTTGGAAAAAATTACTTTTGAGATTACAGAAACGGTTGCTGCAGATAGCTTTGAGTTTGTGCAATCATTTATTAAAAAAATAAAACGTTTTAAATGTAAATTTTCTTTAGATGATTTTGGATCTGGTTATTCATCCTATTCCTATCTGAAAAGCCTGGATGTAGACTATCTAAAAATCGATGGTATTTTTGTTAAAGATATGCCCACTAACTCTACAGATGTGGCAATAGTGAAATCAATGAATGAAATTGGTCATTCTTTAAATATGAAAACGATTGCTGAATATGTAGAAAATGATGAGATTCATGAAATACTTAAAGAAATTGGCGTAGATTATGCGCAAGGCTGGGGAATCCAAAAGCCTATATTGGTTGCTGAGTTAATTGACAAAGGTGCAGATCATCAAAAAATCAAAACTGAAGATGAAAAAATAGGATATGAATTATAAAGTGATAAAATATTAACATTTTCTAAATACGTTAGTTTAACAAAGGTACTATGAACGCTCCCCCCACACTTTTTGAATCATCCCTTACAAGTTTAAAACTTTTGTCTCGTGGTAAAGTCCGTGATATTTATGAGGTTGATAATAAACATTTACTCATTGTAACGACAGACAGATTATCAGCTTTTGATGTCATTCTTCCAGATCCTATTCCAGGAAAAGGCAGGGTGCTCACCAGTATTTCAAATTTTTGGTTTGAAAAAATGAAGCATATCATTCCAAATCATTTAACAGAGTTAAAGCTAGAAGACGTTATTCCCAATAATGAACAACGTATGCAAGTTAGTGGACGAGCTATTATAGTGAAACGATTAAACCCATTGCCTGTAGAAGCCATTGTTAGAGGCTATTTGATTGGCTCTGGATGGAATGACTATCAGCATTCAGGTGCTGTATGTGGCATCACATTAGCAAAAGGTTTACAGCAAGCAGAAAAATTAACTGAAGCTATTTATACACCTTCTTCAAAAGCAACAAAAGGAGATCATGATGAAAATATTTCTTTTGAGCAAACTACTAAGTTACTAGGGCAGGATATAGCTGAAAAAATAAAAAAAATTAGTCTCCAGCTGTATTCTGAGGCTGCTGAATTTGCAAAAGATAGAGGGGTAATTATTGCTGATACCAAATTTGAATTTGGTCTAGATGATGATGGAGAGCTATATCTAATTGATGAGGTTTTAACCCCAGATTCATCGAGATTTTGGCCCGCTGAACAATATCAGCTTGGTATTAGTCCTCCCAGTTTTGATAAGCAATATGTTCGTGATTATTTAGAAACACTGGATTGGGATAAAACTGCGCCAGGACCGTCTTTACCTAAAGATGTTTTAGAGGTTTGTGCCTTCAAATATATTGAAGCAGAGTCAAAGCTGACGTGTGATTGACAAAACAGCTATGGGATAGTAGGTTGAGCTGCTGTCTCTTTGGCAAACTAACAGAAATTATGCTAAAAATGTTGGGTTAACGATAAAGCCGTTAGCCCAACTTTTAAAAAATAATATCTAAGGTAGTTTTACAATAGTACCCTTTAAAGCAACGCCAGCCAGCACATTACCAGCACCACATTGGTAGGATGTGGCACTATTAAACTCGTTACTTTTGTAATTAGACTTGATTTTGATGACTGCATTCCCACCCTCTTTTATTACCCGCTTTTTTAAAGTAATTAATGCAGATAAAAAGGCTTGAGTACAAGCTTCTTCATCAGACTTTGTAAAAGCATTAGTCTTTTTGTTCGTGCTCACCTCACCCCAGTTTTTTAATATTTTTCCATGTTTTTGGTTGCCGAAGTAAAAGCGTACTTCCGTTCCGATTTTTTGTTTAGCTTGCTCCAGAGACATAACATTTTCTATTGAAAATTCTGAGACATCTTCACGGGCTAATACTAAATTGCTAGTAAAGCTAAGTAGTAGCATTGTAGCTACCATAATTATTTTTTTCATTCTTTTTTCTCTCTATTATAAATTTGGATACTTAGTTAATGAAAAGTATATCTACTTAGTATATATTAATCAAATCTAAGTCATAGGGTATGATTAAAAGTGAAGTTTTGCTAAAGTATCGTATTTGTATTTTATCCTACAAAAATAAGAAAAAACTTTTCAACTCAAGTAGGTTAGGCTGCCGTTTCTTTTGGTAGCTCAACAAAAAGCAGCATGCTAAAAAATATAGGTTAACGATAGAGTCGTTAGCCTAATCTAAATAAGTTGTTGGGCTTATTTCAGTTAGTATAAATCAACAGGATCAACATCAATGGACCAGCGTACTTTTTTACCTTCTTTTAGCTTATAGAGTTGCGGTATTAATTGATCTAACAAAATTTGTAAGTGTTTTCGATGTTTGTTTTGAAGTAAAAGCTGAAAATGGTAGTAGCCTGCACGTTTTGCCATAGGTGCTGAAACAGGGCCTAGTATGAGTGTATTGTTGTTATTAATTTGTTTAATGGTTGTGCAAACAGATTTCAAAAAAGCTTGAGGATCAGCTGGGTTTGATGCATAAACTCTTAAAAGTGCTTGAAAACTGAAGGGTGGTAAAGAGGCTTGTCTTCTTTCGGCTAAGGCAGTTTGTGCAAATCTATTGTAGCCTTCTTTAAGTAATACAGTTAATAAAGGGTGGTTTGGTTGCCTGGTTTGTAATATTACTTTACCCGGTTTTTCAGCTCGCCCTGCCCGTCCCGCAACTTGGGTGATTAATTGAGCAAGTTTTTCAGTGGCATGAAAATCAATACTAAACAAGCCACTGTCCACATCTAAAATGGCAACTAAAGTTACATTGGGGAAATGGTGGCCTTTAGCTAACATTTGCGTACCCAGAATAATATCTACCTCGCCTTGATTAATTTTTTCCAGATGTTTTTTTAGCGACCCTTTTCGTTGGGTGGTATCTCTATCAAGTCGAACGATCTTTTGTTTGGGAAATAATGTTTGTAAACCTTGTTCTATGCGTTCTGTGCCTAAACCTAGTGGTTTAAGTTCTCCAGCCTTACAAGAAGGACATTGATTTAATAAACCTTGTTGATACCCACAGTGATGACAGCGAAGCACTTTTTCTGCAAAGTGTATTACCAAACAAGTATCACAATGATTGCAACGGGCAACCCAGGCGCAAGTATGACAAATTTGTACCGGTGCAAACCCTCTACGATTCAGAAATAGTAAGACTTGTTCTTTTTTAGCCAATGTTTTTTTAATATGAGTGACTAAAGGCTCTGAAAGGCCATCCTGTAATTTTTTGTTACGAATATCAAACAATAAAAACTTAGGCTCAATGGCTACTCCTGCTCTTTCCGATAAATGTAATAATTGGTAGCGTTTTTTCTCAGCATTATGCAGTGATTCTAATGATGGTGTCGCTGTTCCTAATATAATGGGAACATTAAATAATTTTGCCCTGAGTATGGCTAAATCTCTAGCTGAAAAGCGAAACCCTTCTTGTTGCTTAAAAGAACTGTCATGCTCTTCGTCTAAAATAATCAGCCCCAATTTTTTTAAAGGAGTAAATAAAGCAGAACGTGTGCCTAAAAGAATTGAGCTATGCCCTTGTTGCATTTCAAGCCAGGCTGCGTGCCTCTGAGTTTCAGTGAGTTTTGAGTGTGATATTGATAAGCCCACTGAAAAACGTTTTTTAAAACGGTTTTCTAATTGAGGTGTTAAGGTAATTTCTGGGAGTAATACAATAACTTGTTGTCCACGATCAAGTACTTGTTGAATGACTTGCATATAAACTTCGGTTTTTCCACTTCCAGTTACGCCTTCTAATAAAGAAACAGAAAAGTAACCTAGTTTTTTAGTTAGCTCATGAATTGCTAGTGATTGTTGCTCATTGGGTACTAAAGGTGATTCAGAGGCAGCTACGTTTTTAAATAGAGGTCTAGCTTTTAATTCTATAGAAAGAAGGTCTTTTTCAAAGAGTGCTTTAACAGCGGGATGCCAGTTCTTGTTCCATGCGCTTATTTCATGTGCTGACAAACTTTTGTTTTGAGATTGAAAAAATTCAAACAATTGTTTTTGTTTGGGTGTGCGTTTTAGTTGTTCTGAGTTTAATAATTTGCCCTTATCAGATATAAAGTAGTGTTTTTCTTCTTTAAGTTTTGCTTGTTTTCCTTTTCTAAGTGAAACAGGGAAAGCTGCACTAAAAACTTCACCTAAAGGATAATGATAGTAATTACTTGCCCATTGAAGCAGTTGAATATCTTTTTTCCCAATTAATGGCGATTCATCCAAAACCTCAATTATTTGCTTTAAACGATCAATATTTATATCACTTGATTTACTATTTTCAATGACAAACCCAACTTTTGTAGTACTTCCAAAAGGAATTACAACGCGAGTCCCTGTTTGTAGTAGTCTGTGTGTAAAATGATTGGGTACTAAGTAGTCAAATAGACGATTTAAAGGGATGGGAATAGCAACGCTAATAATCAACGGATTTTTTTTGGGTGTACTAACCATTAATTATTATTGTTTTTGAGAAAAAGTGGGAATGACTTGTCACTATTGGACTCACAGAGTTACCCACAAAACCTGTGGATAACTCTGTGGATTAGCGCTTAAAAAAAGTGCTTAAGACCCGTAGTTATTGGATTTAAGTTAGATTGAACAAATTTGACGCATAAAATTTTATCTTTTAATATCAATAGCTTATCAAAGTCAATAAGGTTTTTTTATATTTTGCTAATTTTTTTTAAAAAAACTATTTCAATTGTGTATAAAGTCTGTTAATGAACAACAATAATAATATCAGGGTTTTCTAAATTTAAGGGTCATACGGTCACTTTCCCCAATAGACAAATACTTTTCTTTATCCTGCTCTTTCAAGCGTAAAGAGGGTGGTAATGTCCATACACCTTCAGGGTATATAGTTGTGTCTTTTGGGTTAGCATTGATTTCAGATTGATCTACAAATTCAAAGCCTGCTTGTTCAGCCATGATAATAACAAAACATTGTTTTACATAACCAGAGGTCGCTTTAGGGTCTTGATCTGATCCTTGTATTGCGCGGTGCTCAACAATGCCCAGAATACCTCCTGGTTTTAGTGCATTAAACATTGCTTTAAACACCGCAGGAGCTTGGTCATTTTTCATCCAGTTATGAATATTACGAAAAGTAAGTACTCTATCAGCAGAGCCATCAGGAGCAATGTCTATAATTTTAGGGGGCTGGAGTGTAGAGATAATCATTTTGCCATAAATATTAGGCTGAGCATTGGTTTTTTCTTTAAATTTTTTTAAGTTTTTCTTGAAATAAGGAGTGTCAGAATTTGCAGAAAAGTGCGCAGCATATAATTTTCCTTTATCTTTAAGATAAGGTGCTAATATTTCTGTGTACCAGCCTTTTCCACCTGGCCATATTTCAACAACCGTCATATCGGGTTTAACTTCAAAAAAGTTAAGCGTTTCCTGGGGGTGTCTGTATTGGTCCCGGCTTTTATGTTCTGCCGAACGGTGATTTCCATTAATAGCTCTTTTTAATAAAGAATTATCAGATGCATTTACCGTTGAAAAAGAAAAAAATAAGAGACTTGCTGCTAGTAAGGTGTATTTCATTTGATGTACCTATAAAAATTTTTTGGGTTTATTCCACTGTTGTAATAGACTTAGCGTACCTAGTCCTAAAAAAGCAATCAAGGTCCAGCCAGGTATACTCAGTCCTAAAAAAGTCCATAATACCTCTGCACAATCGCCAGTACCATTTAGCATCAATTTAATAGTATCCAGTAATGGGAAATTCTCAAATACATAATCAAGCCCTGGACCACATTCGGGAATTTCCTCTTCAGGTAAATTTTGTATCCAGACATGGCGTGTCGATATAGCTGCTCCGCAAAGTGCAGTGATTGCACCTAGTATTGAATAGATTTTTATACCAAAAGAGTTAGGGTTGTGTATAGCGGCAACTAGAAAAACGAGTCCGGTAATTAAAATAGCAATTCGTTGAGATATGCATAAAGGGCAAGGTTCCATTTCTTCAACAAATTGAAAGTATGCACCGACTGCCAGCATTAAAAAACAACTAACAAAGCCAAGTAAGAACCAGATTCTGGGGTTAAATTTAATCAAATCAAACATGAGATGTTTCTTTTTTAAACGCGTTAATTTCCCGTGAAGGGCCTAATACAACAATTATATCGCCCACTGCGAGCTTACGGTCTTGTTCTCCAGCCGTAAAATGTAAAACTTTTCCTAACTTATTATAAACGATACCAAAAATAACTAAATCCTGCTTTTTATTTTGGATCAGTTCACTTGCGTAAGTGTTGTCTAGCGAACTGCCCTCAGGAATTGTAATTTCTGCGATATGCAAATCATGCCGACCAAAAACAGTGTGATCAATAATATGTGTGATATCGGGTTTTTTGATTAGTTCATATATTTTTTGACCACAAATTTGATAGGGGTCAATAATTTTATTGGCTCCCGCAGCAATAAGTTTTTCAGCTGCCTGAGCAGATTCAACAACCGCGATAATATTTAGGTTTTTGTCAATTGCACGCGCAGAAAGGGTTAAAAAAACATTTTCTGAATCATTAGGAAGAAAGCAGAAGATAATATCAATGTCCTGACCAATTCCTATTGATTTAAGATCTCCGTCACTGCGAAAATCAATTGATATGGTTTTAAAAGCTTTTTCTTGAGCCAGCTTAATTAAAGAGGGATCTGTTTCAATAATCAGAATATCATGTGATTTTTGATCAAGTCTTGAAATGGCATCAAAAGATAAGCGGTTATATCCGAAAACAGCAATTCTTTTTATCATTATAATATGATGCTACTTTGTTTTATTTGATCTTGAAAATACTCAATGGAATATTTTCTACCTAATATGACTAAAATATCTTGCTCTTGTAATTCAAAGTGCTGTTCAGGGTTAAAGTAAAAATGTTGGTTTTTCACTTGATAATGGTTACGGTGTTTCTTATGTTTTATATTAGAACTGATGACACCTAATAAGGTTAATTTTCTGTTTTCAAGGTCTAACTGATCAATTTTTATATTTTCCAGAAGTGAATTAGAACTGACGATTAAGGTATCCATTATAATTTGTTTCTGCTCATGTAAAATACTTCGAATAGTTTCAAATGCTACGGGTTGGCCAATATATTCAGCTGCCAATAAGCCTGCTATTTTAAAAGGTTGAATCACATCATTTGCCCCGGCTTGATAGAGCTTATTTTCTGAATCCTGCCTATTGGCTCTGGAAATAATGGTAATTTCGGGGTTTAAATGACGACTGGTCAAAGTAATATAAACATTGGCAATATCACTGCCCGTTGCGCATAAAATAGCCGTTGCACCTCTATTAATCCCTGCATTAATTAAAACAGAGTTGTTGCCTGCATCGTCATGGATGGCTAAAAATTGTTTTTGTTTGGCCACTAAAATTTCTTTTTCATCTTTATCTATAATGATAAAGTCTTGTCCGTCTCTCTTAAATAACTCGGCAACTTCTTGGCCAACTCTGCCGAAACCACAAATAATGATATAGCTTTTAAATCTACTTAACTCGGAATAGGTTCTATTCTCACGTAAGGCATCCATTTTATCGTTAAAAGCAGCGACTATTATAGAAGTAAAGAAAGATAGCACACCGAGGCCTGTTAAAATTAGCGTGACAGTTACTAGTCTTCCGCCTACGGTTTGAGGGGTAATATCACCATAGCCTACAGTAGAAATCGTCACGATAGACCAATAAAATGCATCATATAAATGCCGAATATGTCCACCAGCGGACTTGTTTTCAAATAGATATATTGCAATACTGGCAATAAAAACCAGAAACCCCATAAAGATAGCAAGTGTGATTAATTCAAAGCGTTTACTGATTAAGACATCTGAAAATATTTTAATACTGTTGGAATAACGAAACAGTTTAAACAATCGAAAAATAAGTAAAACTCTAAGTATACGAAGGGGTCTGTAGCTTGGAAGAATGGCTAATAAATCAATAATGGCAAAAAAAGAAAAAATATATCTTAATTTTTTACCTATGATCTGCTTAAGCGTTTTAAATAAACTAAATTTAATATTTAAATAATCTGCTTTTTCATATTCATTAATGATAATGCGATGAGTATCAGAATATAACCAGCCCCTTAATAAATATTCACTGATAAAGATGAAGATAACGAATTGTTCAAACCACTCAGCTGTATCATTCAAGGTATGTTCAACACTATAAACCAAAAAAAACACACTGAGCATGACCAAACAAATCATAAAGCCGTCAAAATATGATTTCATCTGACTCTCAGGATTTTCCAGTAGATTGAAAAAAAACTGCTTGGTCTTAGTGTATTGTTTATTCCTTTTTAAGAAATAGGAAAAATAGACAATGGCTTGGGCAAACATTATTTTTTAAAATTAATCACTTTGTTGGCAGGATTGAGATTGATTTCATCAATGATACTATATTTACTAGTGTTTAATATGTAACTTACTGTTTCTGCAATATCTTCAGCTTGCAGTGCTTGGTTTGGGTTATCGCCTGGTTGAAAAGATAGTGTATCGAAAAAAGCGGTATTTACCATTCCTGGGTTAATTAAGGAAACATGGATACTACTTGTACTACACTCATCTCTTAACGCTTGAGTAAACCCCCGTAATGCAAATTTACTGGCGCAATAAATCGATCCTTTTCTAGTCCCTTTTAACGCGGCTTCTGACCCAATATAAATTAAATTACACTGCTTTTTTCTTTTTAGCCGAGGAATTAATGTCCGAGTGATAAACACATGACTGGTAAAATTTACCATCATCATTTGTTCTATTTGATTAAATGAAAACTGTTCAAGTGAACCAAACTGGCCATACCCAGCAGAAAAGACCACAGCGTCTAACTTTGGAAAACTTTTTTCTAACTGTTTTATTTTTGTGGGGATGGTGTCTAGTTGGGAAAAATCAATTTCTATAAAGCTAAAGTTTTGATGAGATATTTTAAATTTTGTACTATCGCGAGATGTACCAATTACAGTATGGCCTTGTTGTAATAAATGCTTTGCAGTGGCGCGACCAATACCAGAGCTAGCTCCAGTGACTAATATCGTCCTTTTTAAAATGTGCATGGGAAAAATTTATCACCTGGAATATAAGTTAACAGTAAATCAGTACAGTACTGCATCATTTCTTGCTCTAATTCAGCTTTATAAGCAGTCATGCCTTTAGTCGTTTCAAGTGGGCCGGCAAATAATTTTTCCTCAGGATAAAGTTTGACTAGTTTCTTAAAATATTTCTCAGGCAATCTAAAAATGCCTAAACTAACGGAATGAATTGATTCCACTTTAACTCTGGAAAAAACTTGCTCAAACAGGTCCGCATACTGTTGTTGATAAGTTGTTTGATAGATTAACGGATCAAACCGTAAGCCTAACTGCCAACCATGATTTTGTAATTTACACATTGCTTCAAGACGACGCTCCAAAGAAGGTGCTTTATCTTCAACTTTGTTAGCTACATCATCTGGTGATAAGCTAAAGGCAACAATACAGCGTGGAAATGCTTCTCTGTTCAATAAGCTTCTAATTTGAGTGCTTTTGGTTCTTAATTCTAGCCAGGCATTAGGCATATCAGCAAAAGAGGGTAAAAAATGTTCCGCAAAACCGGTGACTGGTTCTAAGGCCAAACTGTCACAATCATATCCAGAAAAAAAATGAATTGGTTCCTCAGGTGTCTCTTTACAGATTCTTTGAATATCTAATTGATAATCTTCGTAGTTAACAAATAAGACATAATTTGCTGATTGAAACATGCCTTGTAAAAAACAGTAACGACAATCATATAAGCAATTCAGCATATGTGAAAAATAATAATTTTTTTTAGCCCCTATGCCATAACCAGAAGGTGCAGGAAGAGCAAAATTTTTATATTTTTCTGCCAGTATTAATGCAGGGTCTTGCTTTTGTAGACGAAAGTTTTGTGCTTTAGGGTTAAAAACTTCACCGTAACGTTCACAGATAATTTGTCTAGCTTTGGGGAATCGTTCACAAATAGCCAGTGTTCTTGGGTGTTGGCGAATGTTTTCTTCAATGTAAAGTGTATTTATCATAAGGTTTAGAAATACTTGAAGAATGAGTTGAGGATGTAGGAAAAATGTTCAGGTTGAAGCTCACTGTATTTTATACTCAATTATTCAAAGATATTAAATTTTTATTGTGAAAAGTTTTTAATATTTTTCCTTAAGTTATTAGTAACAATGTCGATATTATAACTATGAAAAAAATAAAGTTTCCAAGTACAACCATTCTAATTTTAGGCGGCCTAGGTGCATTTTGGCTTGCTCAAATAGCAAATCCGGGTTTTAACCCGATAGGTATCATGATTTTTTTATTAATCCCTATTTTAATTTATGAAGTGTTATATCCAGAATCTGAGTTGGATAAATTGTATGACCCGGGTAAACCAGTTTCTACTGAAGATGAAGAGCCAGTCGGAGAAAAACTGTCTTCTAGCGAATTGGTTTCTGAAGACACTGCATAAAAAATAAAAAAGTACCTGATTACCCATGAGCCTCAGCCAAATGAGAATAGAGTCTTTGCAGCCCTATAGACCTCGCCATTCCCAAAGTCTTTTATCGAGAGTCTATTATTGTTTGTTAGATTCCTGCTAAGAGAATACAGGAATGACGGGGTGTTTAGGAGGGTGCTTTTAAAGTGGCTGAGACTCATGGGTAATCAGGAAAAAGTATGAATTGTTTATAAAAGACAAGTGGTGATACCTAGGACTAATTTTTAGGCTATAATTGGCGACTTTTTATTGCCTTAAATAGTAGCCGTGTCAAGCACAAACAACAATTCATCAACTTTTCAAGGTCTTATTCTTAGTTTGCAGCAATACTGGTCTGATCAAGGTTGTATTTTATTACAGCCTTTAGATCAAGAGGTGGGTGCAGGAACATTCCATCCTGCTACTTTTTTACGAGCGATAGGGCCAGAACCTTGGAATGTTGCTTATGTCCAACCCTCCAGAAGACCAACAGATGGTCGTTTTGGTGAAAACCCAATGCGTCTTCAGCACTATTATCAATATCAGGTTATCTTAAAACCTTCCCCAGATAATATTCAAGATCTTTACTTGGACTCTTTGCGTCACTTAGGATTAGATTTACTTGAGCATGATGTTCGTTTTGTTGAAGATAATTGGGAGTCACCTACTTTAGGCGCTTGGGGTCTGGGCTGGGAAGTCTGGCTTAACGGAATGGAAATCTCACAGTTTACTTATTTTCAACAAGTAGGTGGGTTGGAATGTAAACCTGTGAGTGGCGAATTAACTTATGGGCTTGAGCGAATTGCCATGTATATACAGGGAGTAGAAAGTGTCTATGATTTAGTTTGGGCAAAGGGTCCTCAAGGTGTGGTCACTTATGGTGACGTATTTCATCAAAATGAAGTTGAAATGTCAGAATTTAATTTTGATCATGCGAATGTTGATTTCCTTTTCAGTTGTTTTGATACTTATGAAAAAGAATGTCAAAAGCTGATTGAAACAAACTTACCTTTGCCTGCCTATGAAATGGTTTTAAAAGCCTCTCATACTTTTAACTTGCTTGATGCTCGACATGCTATTTCTGTTACCGAAAGACAACGTTTTATTTTGCGTGTTAGAAATTTATCTAAATCTGTTGCAGAAGCTTATTATCAGCGCAGGGAATCATTGGGTTTTCCAATGTTAGTTAAGGAACAGGGAGAGTAATTATGTCACAAACTAAAGATTTATTATTTGAATTAGGGTGTGAAGAGTTACCCCCCAAATCCTTATTAAAACTAAGTAATGCGCTGTTGAGCAATGTAGAAGCCGGATTAAAGGGCGCTGAGTTGAACTATACCTCGGTTGAAGCATACGCAACTCCTCGACGTTTGGCTTTTATTGTTAAAAGCTTAAATACTACTCAGCCAGATAAAGTTGTTGAAAAAAGAGGCCCGGCAGTAAAAGCTGCTTTTGCAGAAGATGGAACACCGAGCAAAGCAGCTGTAGGTTTTGCGACTGGTTGTGGAACAACAGTAGACAAGCTGGATAGATTGAAAGCTGATAAAGGTGAATGGCTGGCTTTTAAACAAGAAGTGAAAGGACTGGTAACTGAACAATTAATCCCCGATATCATCCGCAAAAGTATTCAGTTGTTACCAATAGCTAAAAGAATGCGCTGGGGAAATCATCCGATCGAATTTGTTAGGCCGGTTCACTGGTGTGTTTTGATTTTTGGGTCTGAGATTATAGAGGCTGAAATTCTTGGTTTAAAAACAGGAAATCTATCTCAAGGGCATCGTTTTCACGCACCTGAGCAAATTAGAATTGAGAGTCCAGATGATTATCAGGATACGTTAAAACAGCAAGGTAAAGTTATTGCTGATTTTTCTGAACGGCAAAATATAATTCGAGACCAATCAGATGCTGTTGCTAAAACAGTGAATGGCTTTGCACATATAGAAGATGCTTTATTGGAAGAGGTGACTGCTTTAAATGAATGGCCGGTACCTGTGCTGGGGAATTTTGATACTCGTTTTCTTGATTTGCCTATAGAGGTTTTGATTACCACGATGCAAATTAATCAAAAATATTTCCCTATTAAGGACGCTAAAGGTCATTTACTGCCACATTTTATAACCTTTAGCAATATTGAAAGTACTAGGCCAGAATCTATTCAACAAGGGAATGAGCGGGTTATTATGCCGCGTCTTGCGGATGCTGAGTTTTTCTGGAAGCAAGATAGAAAACTAACACTGGCTGATCGTATACCTGATTTACAGTCTGTTGTATTTCAAAAAACATTAGGCTCTGTTGCTGATAAAGCAGTGCGAGTGGAAAATCTGTCAAGTTATATTGCAAAACAGCTAAATACAGACAATATTTGGGTAAAAAGGGCTGCACAATTAGCAAAAACTGATTTATTAACCGATATGGTTAGTGAGTTTGCCAGTTTACAAGGGATTATGGGTCGCTATTATGCTTTGGCAGATAATGAACCAGCAGAAGTAGCGATTGCGATTGAGGAGCAGTATTTTCCTAAGCAATCCGGTAGCCCCACGCCGACGACTAAGACTGGACAAATTCTCTCGCTGGCCGAAAAAATTGATACTTTAACAGGGATATTTAGTGCCGACCTTATTCCAAGTGGTGATAAAGACCCTTATGCATTAAGGCGGGCGACTCTGGGTTCTCTTAGAATTATCATTGAAGATAAATTAGATATAGATATTGTTGAACTTATTAGCTTTGCATTGGCT
>JAKIVF010000189.1 GCA_021647145.1 Methylococcaceae bacterium
CGTCTGGAATATTAGGTACATTAAACGCGAGCACTAATGAGATGCCTGCCATGACTGCTCCGATATAAAACACTAAAGAGGGTGAATGAATCCAGAGTGCACCAAATAAAACAGGAATCACAACCGCCGCAATATGATTAATAGTAAAAGAAACTCCCGCAGTTGATGCAATGTCCGCAGGGTTGGCAATTTTTTGAAAGTAGGTTTTTTGGGCAATTGCCATGGCAAAAAAGAGGTGGTCTATCACGTATAAAGCAATCGCGAAATTTGAGTTCTCTACCAAGGCATAGCCAATGAAAACAGTGATTAAACCTATGTATTCAAAAATAAGGGTGCGACGTTCACCAATAATACCCACTAACTTGCCAATACGAGGTGCAAGAAAGATATTTAGAGTGGCGTTGATCAGATATAACATGGATATTTCGCCCACACTAAAGCCAAACTTTTCAACCATTAAAAACCCTGCAAATACCACAAAAATCTGCCGACGTGCACCACCCATAAATTGCAATGCGTAGAATAACCAATAGCGTTTGCGTAAAATTAGTTTTTTACTTTGATAGACTTTTTGCGGAAAGTTAGAAAAATTAAACCAACTGTAGATGGCAATAGCAATTGAAATGCTGCCACCGGCAAAATAAATCCATTGATAATCTAAGCCCATCCATTCAAATAAAAACCAAACTAATGAGAAGGAGATAATTGCGGCGGCTGATTTTGCGGCAATCATCTTACCTAAAAAGGCTGGAGCATCTTTTTTATCAAGCCATTGAAGTGACAGAGAGTTTTGTACTGTTTCAAGGTAATGAAAACCAATCGACATGATAATTGTGGTGATGTAAAACCCTATGGCAGAAGGGAAGAAGCCAGTTAACAAAGTGCCAACACCCAAAATAAACAAAGAAACGTATGCCATGCGCTGTTCACGAATAAACATCAAAACATAGATAATAGTAAATGCCATAAATCCTGGTATTTCACGCAGGCTTTGTAAAATACCAATCTCTTTACCCGTAAAAGCGGCGCGGTCAATTGCAAAATTATTTAGTAGATTTAGCCAGATCGCAAAACCCATTGATGAGCCAGCCGCAATGAGCAGTAATAAAAGTTCAGGTGAGTTTTTGGTGATCTTCATTTAAAGATTAAAACACTTTTATATAAAAATTACAGAAGAGAAGGGGGGAGAAAAAGTTGGGAACAGTAATTATGTGACTCATTAGAGAAATTAACTCACTAATAGATACCCACCACCTCCCCCTTTTATCGCTGTTTTGTATGTTTTTTAGAGCGTATTATAACTACAAATCATCGAAAAAGAGGGGGGGTGGGCACTGCTGTCCCACAGTTTCCCATCAAAAGGAAAGCCTCATCTGAGGCACCTCCTTTTTGTGCCTAGGAGGATCAGGAATTAAAATTTCTCGCAGGTTCTTTCGTTCAAATAAATTGAGCTGAATTACCCTTAATATCCGTTGTACAGTCCAGCCTGTTTTAGCACTATGACGAGCATAGGCTAATAACAAATAGGTGATCATGGCAATCCATATCTGTGTCATAACAGCATTGCGAGAAACCCCCACAAAAGCGTGAATCTTGAGGTTTTGTTTGATCGCTTTAAAGAACAATTCTACTTGCCAACGATCTTTATAGATCGAGGCTATTGTAGCTGCACAGAGCTTAAAGTTGTTCGTTAAAAACTGATAGGTTTTATCGCCTTCATTATCATAATATGTAACCAGTCTCAGCTTTGGTACCCCACGTTTTAGCGCATGGGTACTGTTAAACTGGATTGTTTGGTCACTGATGATTCCTTTTGAGTCTATGACAGGAAAGTCTTCTAAAACCTCATAGACAGACTTAAGCCGCAGTCTTGTAACGAAGTTAACCTTTTGATTACTCAGCTCCTTAAACCACTCATAGTCATTATATCCTTTATCAAAAGCTACAATGCTACCCGCGGGAAAATCAAACTTCCTCCCTTGGATTCTATCATTTTCATTGCCATCACTTAACGCTACAAACTCAGGAAGCATGTTGCCATGATTGAGACCAACGCTTAACTTTACATTCGCGGCAGGGGGTTGATGTAAAGCCCAAGGAAAGAGCTTTATTGATAAATTAATAGCACTGGCATCTAAAGAATACAAAGGATTCTTAAAGCGAAACTTATGCTTTGAAGGGGCTTTTTGGCACTGCCTTAAGAGTTTATAAAAGACAGCTTTATAGAGTTCGGATGGCTGTTTCTCATTAATCCTTGCTAAGGTTGAGCGTGGTATGGGTTTGGCGCCAAGATGATAAAGCTTATCTTGTTGCGCTTTAAGGTTTGATTCAATATCACGTAAACTTTGACGACCTGAAAGTTGTGACATTGCCATTCCTATGAACTGATCCCATCGTGTCGCTGAACGTAGTGTTTGGCCTGTATGATGCTGTTTTGCTAACCGCTCAAAACCATGTCTCGATAGCGGTTGTAGTAGTTGCTGAAATGCGGTGTTATTATGTGCCAAAGCCTGAACTCCTTATATATAGTGCTTGGTGGTACAAACATTATATCAAGTGAGCTTCAGGCTTTCTTTATTTTAAAAAACTATGGGACAGCAGTGCTATTAAGCCTCCTTTTTTGTTAGTGTAGATAGCATATTATAGAAATAATTAAGCACTAATAGAATACTTTTTAAGCCTATATAAAAATGTATCACGCGTTAATCCGAGCAAACGTGCAGCACGAGATTTATTTCCATTGGTATTTTGTAAAGCCTGCCTAATGAGGTCAACTTCTACCTCATCCAGCCTTATACCCGTTTCTGGCAAGAAGAATGATTGGCTATTTTTACTCGTAGAACATGAAGCTTTATATAAACGTATCTCTTCAGGTAAATTAGTTATCTCAACTTGCTTGCCACTAAATAATATAAACATGCGTTCACAAAAACTGTGTAATTCACGTATATTTCCTATCCAGTTATAACGATTAATCTGTGCGATAGTCGCTTTAGAAAAAACTGGCATAGGACGATGCTGTTCTGCTACAAACTGACGAAAGAAGTAATCCATCAACAGATTAATATCGCCTTTTCTCTCTTCAAGACTTGGTAACTCAATAGGAACTACATTTAAACGATAATATAAATCAGAATGAAAATTGCCTACTAACATTTCATCTTTGAGGTTCTTTTGTGTTGTTACTATCAGGCGCACATCATATTTTTTTGATTTTGTACTGCCTGTGGCATATACATCGCCTGTTTCAATAAAGTGAAGTAACTTAGTTTGTAAGGACTCTGGAAGCACTTCAATATTTTTCAGAAGCAAGGTACCTAAACGTGCTTGAAAAATATAACCTTGAACCTTTTCAGTTAACTCTGTTTTTATACTACCAAAGAGTGTGGCCTCAATATTTTCTTTAGATAAACTAGAACAATTAACACTGACAAAAGGTCGCTGACAACGGTTACTTTGTTGGTGAATACTCAAGGCTAATTGCTTTTTTCCCGTGCCAATTTCTCCCGATATTAATACCGGCACATCCGTCATAGCAACTAACCCAGCTGTTCGTAGGATCTCTTGAAACTTAGCTGATTGACCAATCATTTTTATTTTTTTATTTATACAAATAGACATTCCATTAACCGCTTTAGTGACAACTTAGAACTAGTGTACGTAAAATAAGCCTTCTTTAAATTGATTTACATCAGCTTAAAATACTAAAAAACATGAAAACGAAGGTATTGATGTGCATCTGGATCTATTGCTAAAAATAAGCTAATCACACCCATAATGACTAATACTGATCCTGAAAAGTGCCGTATTATTTGTGACTGCCTCAAAGGTGCCAACCGACCTGTTAAAAATCCTGCTGCCATCATAGGAATTAATGTACCCAAACCAAATGCTAGCATAAAGAAAGCAGAGTTAAGTGCCCCATCTTTAGCAGGGGAAACAAGCAATACGTAATAAACTAAACCACAAGGTAACCAACCCCAAACCATGCCAAAAAGATAGGCCTGGGTATGAGTGCTTATAGGTATTAACTTACGTCCAAAGGGTTCAATAAATTTCCAAAATTTAGAGCCAGCCTTTTCTATATAGGCAAAGCGAGGAAACCAGCCGGCAATATAAAGTCCAGCTGACATCATGATCAAGGCTGAGAACAATTGTAAGATTCTATATCCAAAGTCTTCTGCAAACGGTAGTGTAATTAAGGTTTGAGCTAGCCCAGCCAGTCCACCTGCAAGGGTGTAGCTAAAAATACGACCCATATTGTAATTAAGTATAAATTGAAACAGGCGGGCTTTGTTGTTTCTAACTTCGGCTTTAAGGCTAAGAG
>JAKIVF010000037.1 GCA_021647145.1 Methylococcaceae bacterium
CATTATGCCAAGGTGATAGGAGGATATTTAATTGAAAACTTTCCTGGTGTTAAAATAGCAAAAAACCATCATTTAACAAAGGAGCAATCAGCAAAGCTTGAACAAGCCTACAAAGCTGATATTATTCATCTGCTTGTTGGTCCCTTGGCTGAAGCAAAGTATGTTTCAATACGAGATGGCGAAGCATTCAATTTTAATTTGCTGATTACTTATGCCTTAAGTTATTACGGGGGCTTATCAGATGTGGAAAAAGCCTATTCCTACATGGCCTATTTCGTTGCATCTAAAGCGCAAGGTGAGGCACTGATGCTTAAATTGTTTTCAGAAGCTTTTAAGTTTATTGAAAACACCCACAATTGGAAATGCATATTAAACCTAGCTCACTATATTCTAAAGAGTAAAAACCAGATTGTTAGCTGTGAAAAAGCGATTAAAATTCTGGATAATTGTTAATAGGCTATACTCCTAAGAAATGTCAATCATTTTGCCAAAGTTATCCACATTTCTACTAAAGTAATGGAACAAAAAAACTATAAAAACTCAAGTAAAGCCTAATCAAGCTTCCTCCCTTAAAAAAACCACAGAAACTAGTGAAGCATTATTAATACAAGAAAAACAACTTGATGCTGACCTAATCAGTATCAGTGAGGCAAGACACCATGATGCCTTTTCAGTCTTAGGTCGACATATATCTGGTGATGTCACTACTATTACTGTCTATTCACCTTATGCAGAAACAATCAATCTTGGAGACAAAGGCCCTTCACTTAGAAGGATCCCCAACTCTGATTTTTTTTACTACCAGACAACCAATGATACTCTGGACGAACACTACCAGTTGTCTTGGACAGATAAAGACCATAATAAGCACCTCAGCTACGACCCCTACACTTTTGGTGCTGTACTTCCAGAATTTGATCAACAACTTTTTTCGGCAGGAAATCACTGGCATATCTATAAAAAATTAGGTGCTCATCTTCATACAATTGACGGAATTGATGGTGTTTATTTTGCTGTCTGGGCTCCTAACGCTCAAAGAGTTAGTGTTGTTCATGATTTTAACCGCTGGGATGGACGCTGTAACCCCATGCGCAATTTAAGTGGCAGTGGTATTTGGGAATTATTTATTCCAGGACTATCGGCTGGCTGTGCCTATAAGTTTGAAATCCTCAATGATAAATCTAATGAAGTTCTAATTAAAACAGATCCGTATGGGCAACAATTTGAATTTCGCCCACAGACTGCTTCAATCATTACCGATGAGAATCATTATAAATGGTTAGATGGAAAATGGATGGATCAACGTAAAGATCATGATTGGATCCACGAAGCTATGTCTATTTTTGAAGTCCATCTTGGTTCGTGGAAACGGGATGATCAAGGTAACTTTCTAAATTACAAAGAACTTGCTACTGACTTAGTTGACTATGTTAAATATATGGGGTTTACTCATATTGAATTACTTCCCATCACAGAACATCCATTAGACATGTCCTGGGGTTATCAAGCCACTGGATACTTTGCTCCAACAAGCCGCCATGGAACACCTGACGAGTTTCGTTATTTTGTTGATATTTGTCACCAAAATAATATTGGAATTATTCTCGACTGGGTACCCGCACATTTCCCAAAAGACAGCTTCGCCCTCGCTCAATTTGATGGCACTGCCCTTTATGAACATGAAGACCCTCGCAAAGGCGAACACAGAGACTGGGGTACATTAATTTATAATTACAGCCGAAATGAGGTTAAAAACTTCCTTCTAGCCAGTGCTAATTTCTGGCTAGAAGAATACCATCTTGATGGGTTAAGAGTAGATGCAGTTGCTTCTATGCTTTATCTAGATTATTCTCGCGAAGAAGGTGACTGGGTCGCCAATATGTATGGTGGTAATGAAAACCTAGAAGCCATTGATTTCATGAGGCACATGAACTCAATCACCCACGAGCAACACCCTGGCACAGTTGTTATAGCAGAAGAGTCTACTTCATGGCCTCAAGTCACACGCCCTACCTGGACAGGAGGACTTGGTTTTTCCATGAAATGGAATATGGGCTGGATGCACGATATGCTTTCCTATATGCAACAAGACCCAGTTCATAGAATGCATCATCATGACAATTTAACTTTTGGAATGCTTTACGCATTTTCTGAAAACTTTGTTCTGCCTTTTTCGCATGATGAAGTAGTTCATGGCAAAGGCTCTATGATTAATAAAATGCCTGGGGATGAATGGCAGCGTTTTGCTAATTTACGCCTACTTTACACTTTCATGTTCACATACCCCGGTAAAAAACTACTCTTTATGGGCTGTGAATTTGGACAAGGAACTGAATGGAATTTTAATCAGGCTGTAGACTGGTATGTTCTGGACTACTCTCATCACAAAGGGCTTCAAACCTTGGTTAAAGATTTAAATCATATTTATGTAAAACATCCCGCACTCTTTCAACATGATTTTGATCATCAAGGGTTTGACTGGATTGATTGTCACGATATTAATCATTCCATCATCAGTTTTCGCCGTAAAACTGATAACGATGAGCTCATTGTGGTATTAAATTTCACACCCGTGGTACGAGAAAATTACCGCATAGGTGTACCTTCTGAAGGAAATTACACAGAAATTTTTAACTCAGACTCTAGCTTTTATAATGGAAGTAATGAGGGCAATGCTACCGTTCATTCAGAACCAACACCCTGGATGAACCTACCTCATTCGGTTAACCTTACCCTTCCTCCTTTAGCGGGCATCATATTAAAACTATGAAAAAAATACTTTTTGCATGCAGTGAAGCCCACCCATTAATTAAAACAGGTGGCTTGGCAGATGTTGCTGGAAGCCTACCACGCGCTTTAGCAAAACTATCGCAAGAGATAAGAATCGTTTTACCTAACTATCAATCTTTAAATAAAACAGAAGACGTTCATTTTATCAGTACGGTTAGAGTTGACAATCAGGACGCTAATATCCTGGAAACTGTATTACCTAATAGTAACGTCAAAGTGTGGTTAGTTGATTGCCCAACACTTTTTGGCACACCTGGAAACCCTTATCTGGATGAGTCTGGTAATCCCTGGGAAAATATAGCTTATCGGTTCGCTTTATTTTGTCGCGTGGTGGTAGAAATAGCCATGAATAGAGCTCACTTAACTTGGCAACCTGATGTTATACATTGTAATGACTGGCAAACAGGTTTAGTTCCTGCCCTTTTATCAATCGAAAGCAACTCACCTTCCACAGTTTTCACGATCCATAATATGGCTTACCAAGGTATGTTTCCTGAAAGCACATTTTCTGACATCCATTTACCACCGCAACTTTGGAACCCTAATGGTGTTGAATTTCATAATATGCTTTCTTTTATAAAAGGAGGATTGTCTTATTCAAACCGTATTACTACCGTTAGCCCTACTTATGCGCTTGAAATACAGTTACCTGAATTTGGTTATGGATTAGAGGGATTATTAAGCCACAAATATAGTATTTTATCTGGCATTATCAATGGAATGGATCTTAATCAATGGAACCCGGCTGAAGATAAATCAATCAGCGAACCCTATGATATTAATACACTAGAAAAAAAGGTTATCAACAAAACTTCACTTCAAGCAAGATCATCTCTTCCAGTTAATAAATCAGTTCCATTGTTTGGACTCATCAGTCGATTAGTTGAGCAAAAAGGGATTGACCTT
This sequence comes from Methylococcaceae bacterium, assembly GCA_021647145.1. Taxonomy (GTDB): domain Bacteria; phylum Pseudomonadota; class Gammaproteobacteria; order Methylococcales; family Methylomonadaceae; genus QPIN01. The sequence continues at coordinate 3,697 of JAKIVF010000037.1, forward strand.
CTTCTTGATTGTCTGGATGAAATGGTTAACATGCCTTTGCAATTAGTTTTACTTGGCAGTGGCGACAAAAGTGTTGAACAAAAATTACTTGAATATGCAAGACTTTACCCAAAGAAAATTTCTGTCACCATAGGTTATGATGAAGCACTTGCTCATCAAATAGAAGCCGGTGTTGATATTTTCCTTATGCCATCTCGATTTGAACCTTGTGGTTTAAATCAAATGTATAGCCAACGTTATGGCACGATTCCTATTGTAAGGGAGACGGGAGGCCTTGCCGATACTATAGAAGATGCTCTACCCAAAAGCCTATCAAATAATACTGCAACAGGTATTTCTTTTAAAGAAGCGAATTACGGGGCTTTATTAGAGGCGATTAAAAGAGCTATGCTACTGTATAACGATAAAAAAACATGGAAGAAAATTCAAGTTTCAGCGATGAAAAAGGATTTTTCTTGGGAAAATAGTGCTAAACAGTATTTGGCTCTTTATGAAGAGATTTAGAGCTTGAAGAAAAAGTTTTTATTCTTTAACACCTAGATTTTTAAAGACAATCTAGTTTGGATGGCTTCTTTTTGACAACCCAATTTTTCTATTTGCTGTATTTGTTGGGTTAACGATAAAGCCGTCAACCCAACCGCCTACGATTGTCTTAATATTTCAATGCTTTTTCTCATCTAATAAAATGACTTTCAATAGATAAACTCTTCTGTTATCAGCATGTACCACCTCAAAACGAAAGTCGCCATACTCCAGTTTATCCCCTTTATTAGGCATACCACCAAGCTGATGAATAACAAAACCTCCAATCGTCTCATGCTCATCATCTTCTAATGTCGATGAAAAAAATTCGTTAAATTCATCAATCGTTGTGATAGCTTTTACGGTATATCTTTTATCACTACTTTTCTTAATATTTTCTTCATCGTCCGGCAAATCATGTTCATCTTCAATTTCACCGACAATTTGTTCTAATACATCTTCAATGGTGACCAAACCAGCAGCCATACCGTATTCATCAACAACAATTGCTAAATGATCACGATCTGTTCTAAATTCTCTTAACAGAGCATTTAGACGCTTACTTTCAGGGACTACATTAACCGGTCTCATAATATCAGCAACTGTTAGTTTTTTACTATTTATTGCATGCGCTAACAAATCTTTTGCCAACAAAACCCCTACCACTTTACTTCGATCGTCTTCTATAACAGGAAACCGTGAGTGCCCCTGCTCTAAAACCAAAGAAAAAATATTTTCTAAAGCTGCATCCTTAGGAACAATATTCATTTGAATCCTAGGAATCATAATATCTCTCGCACGCATTTCAGAAAATTTTAAAACTCGCTCAATCATTGATAAAGCTTCTGCATCCAAAAGATGCTTTTCTTGCGCTTCTTTTAACATCTCTAAAAGATCATCCCTGTCTTGCGGCTCCCCCGTTAAAAAATGTCCAATACGATCAATTAGACTTTTCTGCTGGGGCTCGCTACTTGGGGGGTTATCATCAGACATAACTATTAAGGCTCCTCGTATGGATTTTTTATTTTAATTTTTTTTAATATGTTAACTTCTAAACCTTCCATTTCTTCTGCTTCTTCATTCTCAACATGATCATATCCCAGTAAATGAAGCACCCCATGGACAACCATATGAGCCCAGTGATGCTCTATTTTTTTATGCTGTGCCAATGCTTCTTTTTCTACTATGGGGGCACAAATCAATAAATCACCTAATAAATCACTTTCTATTGCATCGGGCACATCAAAAGGAAAACTCAAAATATTAGTTCCCCCCTTTTTACCTCTGTACTGTTTATTAAACTGAATCATATCAGCTTCGTCAATGACACGAATAACAATTTCTGAATCTTTAGCATTATCAGACAAAACGGCATCAATCCAATATTGAAACTTCTCTTGTGATGGTAGCTGACCTGATTGAGATACAATCTGAACATCCACAATATTCATTTTTAACTATTTTTCTTTTCATATTGCTCATAAGCCAGCACTATTCGTTGAACAAGTGGATGCCTCACAACATCCTTAGCACTAAAAAAAGTAAAACTAATGCCATTAACCTCTTTTAATACCTCCAACACATGTTTTAGACCTGACATTTTATCGTTAGGTAAATCAATTTGTGTTACATCTCCAGTTACCACTGCAATTGAGCCAAACCCCACTCGGGTTAAAAACATTTTTATTTGTTCCGTGGTGGTATTTTGTGCTTCATCAAGAATAATAAAGGAATTATTTAAGGTTCTACCCCTCATAAACGCCAGTGGTGCTACTTCAATCACATTACGTTCAATCAGCTTTTCTACTTTTTCAAAACCCAGCATGGCATACAATGCATCATATAAAGGCCGTAAGTAAGGATCTACTTTTTGAGCCATATCACCCGGTAGAAATCCAAGTTTTTCACCTGCTTCCACAGCGGGACGGACTAAAATAATCCGTCTTACTTTTTCCGCTTGTAAAGCTTCAACAGCGCATGCAACCGCTAAATATGTTTTTCCTGTTCCTGCCGGCCCCACACCAAAATTAATATCATGGGAAAAAATTTTTTTTAAATAACTTTGCTGGTTTTCGCCACGCCCTTTTATCACACCATCTTTAGTTTTAATAAATACAGTATCTTGTGTTTCAACAAGGGGTGAATCCTTCTCTATTAGTTGATCAACTGTTGATTCTTGCAGAGATAAGTGGACGTGCTCTGGCGTGATTATTTCTTCTTTTGTAGCATCAAATAATTTTTGCATAACGACACAAGCCGCTTTAACGGCATGAGTAAAACCGGTGATTTTAAATTGATGACCACGATTTGCTATTTCAACTTTTAAACGGCTTTCAATTTGATGTAAATGCACATCAAGCTGTCCACAAAAGTTAGACAAACGGCGATTATCAACAGGTAAGAGAGTTATTTCTTGAGAAAAAATTGAATCTGTCAATGCGGTAATTTTATTATTGTAATATTTTATCAACAGAAGACTCGATTATTCGAGCTCTTAAAGAGTTAGGTAGTGCTTCAGTAATCATAACATCAACAAACTGCCCTGCCAATCTAGGATGAGCAGTAAAATTAACCACACGATTATTTTCGGTTCTACCTGTCATTTGCAAGGGGTTCTTTTTAGAGACACCTTCTACCAAAACAGTTTGAACAGTATCCACCATACTATTAGAAATAGCCATAGTCATTTCATTGAGTCTGGTTTTTAATTTGTTTAAACGCTGTTTTTTTATCTCTTCAGAAACATTATCTTCAATTTCAGCTGCTGGTGTTCCAGGACGCGCACTGTAAATAAAGCTATAAGAAAAATCAAAACCTACTTCTTCAATTAAAGCCAGCGTATCTTCAAACTCTTTCTCTGTTTCCCCCGGAAACCCTATAATAAAATCTGAGGATAAACTAATACCAGGTCGAATCGTTTTCATTTTGTTCATAATATCAAGATATTCTGACCGAGTATAACCCCGTTTCATTTTAGCGAGTATATTATTATTTCCACTTTGTACTGGTAAATGTAAATGGTTGACTAACTCGGGTATTTCAGCGAAGGCTTCGATAATATCATCACTATATTCAGCCGGATGTGAGGTTGTAAACCGTATTCTATCTATCCCATCAACAGCTGCAACATAATGTAATAATACAGAAAACTCAGCCAACTCACCATCCCCCATATCACCTTGATAAGCATTAACATTTTGCCCTAGTAAATTGACCTCTCTTACTCCTTGCTCAGCCAAAATAGAAATTTCAGCAATGATATCATTTAATGGACGGCTAATTTCTTCACCACGGGTATAAGGGACCACACAAAAAGTACAATATTTACTGCACCCTTCCATAATAGAAACAAAAGCTTTGGGCCCTTCCGCCCTCGGCTCAGGAAGAGCATCAAATTTTTCTATTTCTGGAAAAGAAATATCGACAATGCGCTGCTTGGTCTCTCGTGCTTGATTTAATAATTCAGGCAAACGATGTAATGTTTGTGGGCCAAAAACAATATCTACATAAGGCGCACGTTTTTGAATTGCAGCCCCTTCCTGACTAGCGACACAACCACCTACCCCAATAATAACCTCAGGTCGTTTATTCTTTATTTTACGCCAGCGCCCAATAGCAGAAAACACTTTCTCCTGCGCTTTTTCTCTAATAGAACAAGTATTTAGAAGTAAAACATCGGCTTCTTCTGGAATGGTTGTCATCTCCATACAATGAGAAGCTTGGAGTACATCCCGCATTTTATCGGAATCGTACTCGTTCATCTGGCAACCGTTAGTCTGTATAAATAATTTTTTGCTCATATATCGTTTAAAACTTCCAGATTTAAGTGTAACTGGTTTTATATAAAAATATTATAACCTACCTTATTCTCCATCAAATATTTTTATAAAGGAAACGAAGTTTATAGACATCTCCTTCAATGATATTTTTCGGTAAAATACAATATTGTACTTTTGTACAATATCAATACATTAATTTATTTGGTATAATTGTTAAAACTTCAAAAAAAATAGTGAGGAACTTCAAATGATTAGCAAAAAAACCAAAGCCTTTGCATTACTTGTCTTATATGGTAGTTGCATATCGAGTGCATTTGCTGCCAGAACTGACTTTATTGATAATAATTCTTATACCACTGATAGTCTTAGCGGATTAGACTGGCTGGATGTTACAAGATCAGAAAACAGAAGTTTCGATGACATTTCGAGCCAATTAGAATCTGGAGGCGAGTTTGATGGTTGGAGATACGCCACCACAGATGAGTTTAGTACAATGGTATCTGACTATACTGATGATACATATATCTACTCTGAGTTTGGCAGAAATCATTATGAAAATGGAATTATGGATACATTAGTCTCATTACTTGGCGATACTTATACTTATGCTAACTTTCTCTCTAGTAATAGTTTACTTTCCTTTACCTCTGGTATGCTTATAGATATGAATTATGGAGGGCAACTTATGACAGCCATATTATGGGATGATGACACCCCTAACAGAGATAATCCGTCCGGTTATGACTACTCAGATCCTAACCACAGGATGGTTTATGGAGGAGATACACTTGGAATTGCTAGAGGAAGTTACTTAGTCCGAGACACTACGGAAATAGCATCAACTCCTCTTCCTGCATCTGTTTGGCTAATGATATCAGGCGTACTTGGCGTGGTAGGGTTATCTCGTAAGAATAAAAACCAACTAATCACATAATCGTGTTTAAGAGATAGGTTTAATGGTTTAATATACAAGGTAGGTTAACAGCTTTGATCGCTAACCTAACCTTTTTAGCATAAATTATGTTTTTATTATGGTTTGTGAATGACCATAAAATTCAACAAATATTAAAATCAATGCCATAACGTGAAATAATAGAGCTTTTTTCATTAATCAATAACAATGGCTCAATATATTTATTCAATGAATCGGGTGGGTAAAATTGTCCCTCCAAAAAAATATATCTTAAAGGATATTTCTCTCTCTTTTTTCCCCGGAGCAAAAATTGGCGTACTGGGCTTAAATGGTTCAGGTAAATCTACGTTACTTAAAATTATGGCTGGGCTGGATACTGAAATTGAAGGTGAAGCCATTCCCCAAAAAGGAATTAATATTGGTTATTTACCCCAGGAACCTGAATTAAACCCTGATAAAGATGTACGGGGCAATGTAGAAGAAGGCGTGGCTGAAATTAAAGCGATTGTTGACCGCTTTAATCAAGTTAATGATGCCTTTGCTGACCCCGATGCAGATTTTGATACATTACTGGCTGAACAAGCTGATTTACAAGAAAAAATAGAAGCAGCAGGCGCTTGGGAGCTGGAAAGAACCCTTGAGATTGCTGCCGATGCGCTTCGTCTTCCTCCTTGGGATGCTGATGTCACTAAACTTTCTGGAGGTGAACAACGCCGAGTTGCTCTATGCCGCTTGTTATTGTCAAAACCAGATATGTTATTACTTGATGAGCCAACTAACCATTTAGATGCTGCGTCTGTCGCCTGGCTTGAACGATTTTTGCATGATTATTCTGGAACTGTGGTTGCAGTCACGCATGATCGCTATTTTTTAGATAATGTTGCTGGCTGGATTTTAGAACTTGATAGAGGTATGGGAATTCCTTGGGAAGGTAATTATTCCAATTGGTTAGAGCAAAAACAAAAACGTCTGGCTCAAGAAGAAAAACAAGAATCTTCACGCCAAAAAGCATTAAAAACAGAATTAGAATGGGTTAGAGCAGGCACTAAAGGTCGTCACGCTAAAAGTAAAGCCAGACTTGCACGGTTTGATGAGCTGTCTTCTAAAGAAGTACAAAAGCGCAGTGAAACACAAGAAATTTACATCCCACCCGGCCCTCGTTTAGGTGATGTAGTCATTGATATAGAAAATATCAGTAAAAGCTTTGCTGATAAATTACTGATTAATAATTTAAGCTTTAAACTCCCTCCTGGCGGCATTGTTGGCATTATTGGTCCAAACGGTGCAGGTAAAACCACCCTATTTCGTATGATGGCAGGTTTTGAAAAACCAGATTCTGGCTCAGTCACCCTCGGTCAAACGGTAGAAATAGCTTATGTTGACCAAATGCGTGACGATATGGACCCTAAAAAAACGGTATGGGAAGAAGTTTCTGAAGGCTTAGATCTGATTACTGTGGGAAACTACGAAACACCCTCGCGCGCCTATCTAGGACGATTTAATTTTAAAGGAGCAGACCAGCAAAAACATATTGGTAATTTATCAGGTGGAGAACGTAACCGTGTTCATTTAGCTAAATTATTAAAAAGTGGTGGAAATCTATTATTACTTGATGAACCCACTAATGATTTAGATGTAGAAACTTTAAGAGCCTTAGAAGAGGCTATTCTAGCTTTTCCTGGATGTGCGGTTGTTATTTCGCATGATCGCTGGTTTTTAGATAGAATCGCAACCCATATTTTAGCTTTTGAAGGTGATAGTGAAGTGGTTTGGTTTGAAGGAAATTATGCAGATTATGAAGCGGATCGTCATAAACGCCTTGGAACAGATGCGGACAATCCTCATCGGATTAAATATAAGAAAATCAGTTAATAATGAGTAGTGTTTTTATTTGTCTTCAAGAATATCACAGTCATTGAATTAATTCAGGTTGGGCTGCCATCACTTTGGCAACCCAACATATAGTTATTACCATCTAAATTTTATAACAGAACTTCAGGATAAGAATCGAGAAATAACAACAGCCCCCTCAGGAATCGTTTCTAATTTATAAAATGTAGTGTTTAGTTCTTTTAAAGTACTGCAATAAAAATTATTACACATATCTGAGCGCATATCTCGAGCTAAATTACACCCCGTTTCAGCATGATTAATACAAGACATTAGATGTGTTTTTTCAGTTATCATTGATTCGTAGTTTTGAAGCACTTGCTCTGAGGATAATTCAGGGTTATGTTTCATATAACGTTTAATCGTTTCAACATCCAAGAAGGCGTTATCATTGCCATTCAAACAGCACCGCCCCTTGCATTCACCACAAACCATCTCATTTAATGCAATCATTCTTTCCTTATCAAAACAAGTCATGTTTGAAGGTGGATATTGTTTGTTATGGATAGAAATTGTATTTTTTCCACTTTGGTTGTCTTCCACCACTCTCTTAATCAACTGCTGAATGTGCTTTAAGTAGGCTATTTTTCTTTTTTTTGGAAGCGTGGCTACTTTTGGAAGGTGATATGGAGATAAAACTATTAAAGGATGAGTTTTTGAACTTAAATCTGGATACTTCTTTAAATTTTTCTGGTAAATCAGTTGGTTTTCTATTTCTTCTTGTTGAAGTTCTGACCCTCTTTTGTATTGTTCAGTTGTTTTCTTGTGTGATGAAATATTATTCTCCCAATCAAGTAAATTCACTATCAGCTCCAGATAAGCTGACAGCGATAAAAAACTACTTTAGCGACAACATGTTATCTAATGCCTTCTTAGCTAATCTTGCTTCTTCAGCTTCAACTGATATTTGATTAACCACATGTCCAGCAACCAAGTTTTCTAATACCCAAGCCAAGTGCTGAGGGTCTGTTCTAAACATAGTAGAACACATGCTTAGCGTGGATGACATAAAGTGTACGTTTTTTCCTTGATCTTTACATTCTTCATGTAAACGATTCACCAGATTTAATTCTGTTGCGACTAACCAGCGTGTATTGGGTTCTGATTCCTTGACTATTTTTAAAATAGTCTCTGTTGAGCCAATAAAATCCGCTTTTTGGCAGACTTCAAAGCACGCCTCTGGATGAGCAATTACTTTTGTTTCTGGGTATTTTTCTTTAAATTCATCAATATGTTCAGGTTGAAACACTTGGTGCACAGAACAAAAACCAGACCAAAGAATAATTTTTGCCTCCTTAATCTGTTGTTCGGTTAATCCACCCATGGGTTTTCCAAAGTCCCAAACAACCATTTGTTCTAATGGAATACCCATTAAATATCCGGTCGTTCTACCTAAATGTTGATCAGGGAAAAATAAGATTTTTTCTCTTTTAGCAAAACTCCATTCCAATACTTTGTGTGCATTAGATGAGGTACAAACTATACCTTCATGTTTACCACAAAAAGCTTTTAGATCAGCTGCTGAATTAATATAAGTCACAGGCGTGACTTCACTCTCAGCATCAATGACTTGCGATAATTCATCCCAACATTTTTGCACATTCGTTGCATTTGCCATATCAGCCATAGAACAACCAGCCGCCAAGTCTGGCAAGATTGAAATTTGTTCTGGGCGAGACAAAATATCAGCAACTTCTGCCATAAAGTGAACACCACAAAAAACAATATATTCTGCTTCTGATTCTGAGGCTTCTCTAGAAAGTTTTAATGAATCACCTGTTATATCAGCATGTTTAAATACTTCATTTCGCTGATAATGATGACCTAAAACAATACACCGTTTACCTAGCTTTTCCTTTGCGATGACAATACGGGTTTCACATTCTTCATCATCGAGTAATGCGTAATCTTGAATGGGTAATGTTGTAGAAGTCATAATAATTTCTTATGTTGTAGGTTAGGCTACTGCCTTTTTGGCAGCCTAACATTTACATTGATTCTGTTTGTAGGGTTAACGATAGTGCCGTTAGCCCAACTTACGATTCTGTTTTTTCAGCTGGTTTACGTAATTTTATTCCCAGTTCTCTTAACTGGATATCATTCACAATAGCAGGTGCATCAACTAATGGACAAGCTGCCGTTTGTGTTTTAGGAAATGCAATCACATCTCTGATCGAATCTGACCCTGTCATTAACATGACCAATCTATCTAAGCCAAAAGCAATTCCACCGTGGGGAGGACAGCCGTATTTTAATGCATCTAATAAGAAACCGAATTTTTCTCTTGCCTCTTCTTCACCAATACCTAAAATTTCAAGTACTTTGGTTTGCATATCGGTGTGATTAATACGAATCGAACCGCCACCTAATTCTGTTCCATTCAAAATCAAATCGTAAGCTCTTGATAGTGCTTGTCCTGGATTCGCTTCAAGTTCTTCTATTGTACAACTCGGTGCTGTAAATGGATGATGAATTGCATTCCAGCGCTGGTTTTTATCATCCCAATCAAACATCGGAAAGTCAATTAACCACAACGGTTTCCAGTCACCTTCTGCTAAACCACGGTCCAAACCAATTTTAACTCTTAATGCGCCCATGGCTTCGTTAACAACTTTTGCTTTATCAGCCCCAAAGAAAATCAAATCACCCGTTTTAGCATCCGTTTTACTTAATACACTTTCCCACACCTCCGCAGGTGCAAACTTAACGATGGGAGATTGTAATCCTTCTAATCCAACGTCTCTATCATTAACTTTAATATAAGCTAACCCTCTTGCGCCATAGATACTGACATATTTTGTTAAAACATCAATTTCTTTTCTGGTTAAATCAGAACCATTAGGAATTTTTAAAGCAACAACACGACCATTTGGATCATTTGCAGGACCTGAAAAGACTTTAAAGTCGACCTCTTTCATTTCATCAGCAATATCAACCAACTCTAAAGGAATGCGTAAATCAGGTTTGTCTGAGCCATAACGTCTCATACCCTCTTCATATGTCATTACTGGGAATTTTTCACCTAAATCAACATTAAGAATCTCAGAAAATAACTGTTTCATCATTTCTTCCATCGTTTCCATGATTTCATCTTCATTCATGAACGAGGTTTCTATATCCAGCTGAGTAAATTCTGGTTGTCTATCTGCGCGTAAATCTTCATCCCGAAAACAGCGTACGATTTGGTAATACTTATCCATACCTGAGATCATCAATAATTGTTTATACAATTGTGGTGATTGTGGCAAGGCAAAAAAAGCATTCTCATGGGTACGGCTTGGTACAATATAATCTCTCGCGCCTTCCGGTGTTGCCTTTGTTAAAATAGGCGTTTCAATTTCGTAGTATTCTCTGTCATCAAAAAAATTACGAAGGTTACGGGTCACATCCCGTCGCACCTTCATTTTTTGTTGCATTTCAGTACTGCGCAAATCAATATAGCGATAGCGTAAACGCATCTCTTCATTAACTTCAATATCACTTTCAATTGGAAATGGCGGTGTTTCAGATTCATTCAGTATTTCTATCTGGTTAACCATCACCTCAATCTCACCCGTTTTCATATTAGGGTTGATAGTGCCTTCCAGACGATCTTTAACACGTCCTTTTACATGTAAAACATACTCACTGCGCACACTTTCGGCAATAGCAAAGGCTTCTGTTTCATCAGGATTAAAAACAACCTGAACTAAACCTTCCCGGTCTCTAAGATCAATAAAAATTACACCACCATGATCTCTACGACGATGAACCCAGCCGCATAATTCAATAGTTTCATCTAAATGTTGTTTTGTTACTTCTCCGCACTTGTGCGTACGCATATTTATTCTCTTTACTCAGGGTTAAAAGTATCTTTACCTTTTTATTACTCAGGCTTTGATGATAATTATTGGTCTTAATTTATTCTTAGCTTACTGGGCAGATAAACCGTTGTGTTAACAATAGAGCTATTAGCCCAGCCTACCGAATAATAGTATATCGTTTAACGAAAAAGTTTTTTAATGACTGCATCCACTGCCGCAACTATGTCCACTTGCTTTAGCTGGTTCAGACTTAGAGTTAGTCTTTGATGGTTCTGAACCCTTTTTCTTAGATCCGCCTTTAAAGTCGGTTTCATACCAGCCGTTGCCTTTTAATCTAAAGCCCGCTGCTGAAATTTTTTTCTTGAGTTCAGGCTTATTACAAGCTGGGCAATTTACAAGTGGCTCGGCACTCATTTTTTGTAGTGCTTCATGCTCATTTCCACATGATTGACACTGATATTCATAAATAGGCATTTAAATGCTCCAAAAAATCAAAATATCACTATAAATGCGGCCAGTATTTCATTTTCTCAAGAGCCTTCTATAGAATAAGCAGACTATTCTAATAGAAAAACACAACGACTATGGATAAATTAACACTCATTCGACCTGATGACTGGCATTTACATGTTAGAAATGGGGAAATACTTAGGTCAGTTATCGCTCATACTGCAAAGCAATTTTCTCGTGCGATCATAATGCCCAATCTAAAACCACCTATCTCAATTGTTAAACAAGCATTAATTTATCGGCAAGAAATTATTCAAGCTTTGCCTGTTGAATCAACTTTTAGCCCTTTAATGACTCTGTATTTAACGGGTTCCACGACAAAGGATGAAGTAAAAAAATCAGCTGAATCAGAACATATTCATGCTTTTAAATTATATCCCGCGGGGGCAACCACTAATTCAGATTCTGGCGTTAATAATATTAAATCAATATATCCAGTTCTGGAAGCGATGGAACAAGTTGATATTCCTTTATTAATCCATGGAGAAGTCACTGACAATAATTGTGATATTTTTGACCGCGAAAAAGTATTTGTCGAATCAAGTTTAAGTAATATAGTTAAAAACTTTCCAAATCTTCGTATTGTTGTTGAACATCTTACTACAAAGGAAGCCGTTGACTTTGTTATATCCAGTTCTAACAAAGTTGCAGCAACTATTACTCCTCAACATTTGTTATTTAACCGTAATGCCATTTTAGCAGGTGGAATACGACCTCATCTTTATTGCTTGCCCATTTTAAAACGCGAATACCACAGACAGTCCTTAATTAAAGCAGCAACAAGCGGAAATCCAAAATTTTTCCTTGGAACTGATAGCGCTCCTCATTTAACAGGTGCTAAAGAAAATAGTTGTGGCTGTGCTGGTTGTTACAGTGCCTATGCTGCCTTAGAACTTTATGCCGAAGCATTTGAACAGGAAAATGCTTTAGATAAACTGGAAGGTTTTGCCAGTTTTTTTGGTGCTGATTTTTATCAATTACCTAGAAACACCCAAACTATTACACTAAAGAAACAACCTTGGACAGTTCCAGATAGCTATCAAATCGGTAATGAAACAATTACCCCATTAAAAGCTGGTGAAGATTTACATTGGAAATTTATTTGAAATTGTTAGAATCTTTATTTTATCCATCCAAACTCAGACTCTATGCTTTTAATCTTACGGGCGTATGACAGAAATCTGCGTCAAGTATATCAATACCATTCACCAACTAATAATAATTAAAAGCAGTGAAATACACACTCTCTTGTATGTTCATGAGTTCTTCTTTTGAAAGCATGGTGCTTTATTTGATGTAAAGCACCTAGTCTGAACCAACTGGTTCAGGTTTCTATTATTAAAGCGGCTGATTTTGCATTGTTTTTAACATCAATCTATCTCTATGGCAAACAGCGTAAAGCCAGTACCACAAAGCCCGGACAGTAAGTAGCCACCTGCACTTTTGCATGATGGTGACAATGTCGACATAAAGTGAAGAGGCGTACCAGTTTTTCCTTTTCAAATGTCAGGTATATTATTGCCAAAGCCGATTTGGATAATGATTTTCATAAGCCTTACCCCACCTGCCAACTCCCCCCATAAATTCTATGGTGACCACTTAATTACAGATGTTGGCTTGATGAGTTTCTAAGAAACTTCAGTTTGATAAACGTATTTTTTAGACCCTTTTACCAAAAAAAATAATTTTTCACCTTCTAAAAAAATACATATGCAATAATTAATCCCATGGTGGTAATTTTCCACTATAAGCAATAAAAGCCTTATTCTTTGGAAAAGTAGTTATACCAGAGAATGAATTATTCTTAGAATTTTCTGATTTAGTTTTTTTCTCTATAGTGACAGTTTCAGTGCTCCACTTTAAAAATGGACTTACCTCTGTTCCCATTGGCACATACCACTTTTTCTTAGTTGCATCCCATTTTGCCCCCAGCGCTTTTGCAGCATCTTTTTCAGCATAAGGAACATTGAGATAGATTTTTGAATTAACCATTATTTACTTAATAAAATGTGTAAAAAAACTCAATGACTAAAACTTATCCATTGTAATGGTAAAGCTTAAATTATCATCATTTAAATAAATCTCTCCATCTTGAATATGGCATTGCAACCTCATTGATCGATTAACCATAGCTTCCACTCCTTCCGCATGAAGAAGAAATACACTCAAATTATTAAATCGCTGAAGATTTTCTTGCTGTTGTTCCCACCAAACCTTAGCTTTACGTTCATCATAAGTGTAGATAATCACTTGTTTAGCACGCCCACAGGCTTTGCGAATTCTTTTTTTATCAACTTGTCCTAATTCAATCCATAGATCAATATCATCCGTAAGTGTTTTTTGCCAGAGTTCAGGTTCTTCATCACTGCACAACCCTTTAGTAAAATAAAGCTGTTCATTGGCATTTATCATAAAAACTATTAAACGCACCATAAAACGAAAATCTGTTTCTGAAGGGTGCTGTGCCACTATTAATTGATGGTTTTGATAATAATGCTGATCCATATTAGCAATATTTATAGAAACTTTATTAACTGTTGAACTAATTGCCATAAATGAATTCTTGTTGAATTTATAGGACGCGAGGATTTAATAATTAATAGTCAATAAAAGAAAAACTTTCCCAAGCCTAAGGGATAATTCTGATACATTGCTGAAATGCTTGCAGTAAGTATCGCTATTAAGAAAAAAGTAGAAATTCCCAGCAAAGTTCTAAAGAAAATTTCATTTATTGAAAGATATTTTATAAAAAAAAATGTAGAAAAAGAAATAATTGCTGCCGTGAGCCCACATAAAATAGCAAGCACTGAGGAGGCAATACCAGCGATCATTGATGAACACCAAGGACACCGATGTTTTGCAATAGGTTTATAATAATTACAGTCAGAATCAAGTCCTGACCAAGGCCAGTCACATCCACATTGAAATAAAAAACCACATAACGGTGAAATAAGAATTAATGTGGCAACCAGTGTTATCAATACCGACCATTGCTTTTTAGTTGAAGAAAATAATTGCTTAAGTTCTGACTTAACTAATTTGATAATCATCTTTATATTCAGAGTTAGTGACCCAATCGCTCTGTTATTAAAATAATATTTCTGGGAAACCATTACTAACTTGAATTTGTTGGTTTCTTATATAAATATATGTGTATAGTGATAATAGCAGGTTTAATTTAAATCTTCTCCTCACAGTTGATCACACATGCAGAGTTTTTTAAATAATTAATAGAAAATGATGATGAAAATAAAATTCCTACTTAGTCTTATCGCTTTATTAGTTTTCCCTAAAGTCTCTTTATCGCAAGATTTACCAGACACCATCGACCAGTTAAGGAAAAGCATCGTAGCAATTGGCACTATAAAGGGAATAAAAAGACCACAACTAAGTTTCACCGGAACTGGGTTTGTTGTTGGAAATGGAAATCAAGTAATTACCAATTTACATGTAATACCTAAAGAGTTTGACTACACTAAGAATGAACGTCTCACTGTTTTTACAGGAAGTGGAAATTCTGCAAAAGGAAGAGTTGCTGTAATCTTAAAGTCAGATACAGATCACGATTTAGTCTTACTGAAAATTTTAGGGGAACGCCTTCCTACTGTAAAACTGGACTTTTCAAGCAACTTAAGAGAAGGAACCGAAGTTGCTTTTACTGGATTTCCTATCGGTATGGTTCTAGGCCTATTTCCAGTTACTCACAAAGGTATAATTTCCGCAAAAACGCCCATTGTAATACCAGCCCATTCAGCAAAGCAACTCACAGCCAAAATGATCAAAAGGATAAAAACGCCCTTTAATGTCTATCAATTAGATGCAATTGCATATCCCGGAAACAGTGGGAGTCCTGTATACAAAACAGATACAGGAATGGTCGTAGGTATTCTTAACAGCGTGTATGTCAAAGGAACAAAAGAATCTGTCCTAACAAACCCCTCGGGTATCAGTTATGCAATACCAGCTCAATATGCTCAGGATCTGTTGAATAGTTTGCAGTAACTTATTGAATTTAAATTCTGTTTCTACATAAATTTATATTGTATGTAGTACCTGACCGAAAAATCAGATGGAGGGGAAATTGACTTTTTAATGACATATTAAACGAAGTAACTGAATTTAGCTTTACCAAGAGTTAAAAAACAAGCTGATTATATATTGGTCGGGACGGCGGGATTCGAACCCACGACCCCTACACCCCCAGTATAGTGCGCTACCAAACTGCGCTACGCCCCGATTATTAACTCTTGAAGAAAATAGAAACTCAACTATAAGATATAGTTATCTATTTTTATTCTATTTAGAAAATATATTATTATTTGCAATTAAACCTTCAACAAGTCTAATATATCTTCTAACTCACCAATCATTTGGTGAACTAATTGTTTGGATCTAGTTGAATCTTCTTTCGCATCATCACTAGCTAAGTGTACTCTTGCGCCGCCAATAGTATAGCCTTTCTCATAAAGAAGAGATCTAATTTGCCGAATCATTAAGACATCATGACGTTGATAATAACGCCTGTTACCACGTCTCTTAACTGGATTAAGATCTGTAAATTCTTGCTCCCAATAGCGTAATACGTGGGGTTTTACCCCACATAACTCACTTACCTCACCTATAGTGAAGTATCTTTTTGCCGGTATTGCAGGCAATTCATTATTATTACTCGGCTCCAGCATATTGTTCTACTCTAGCTTTAAGTTTTTGACCAGATCTGAATGTTACCACACGGCGAGCAGAAATAGGTATTTCTTCACCAGTTTTGGGGTTTCGTCCAGGGCGACTTTTTTTATCTCTTAACTCGAATTTTCCAAATCCAGAAATTTTAACTTGTTCACCTTTATCTAAAGCACCTTTAATTTCTTCAAAAAAAAGCTCAATCATTTCTTTTGCTTCGCGTTTATTTAACCCAAGTTCATCAAATAATCTTTCAGCGAAGTCTGCTTTTGTTAATGCCATTTTCTCACTCTCTCAATTTTGCTTTGATATTAATATTTAACCTTTCTAACACACTGGTAAATATAGCATCAATTTCAGTTTCCGTTAATGTCTGCTCCATATCTTGCAGGGTCAATCCCAATCCAACACTTTTATAGCCTTTTTCAACGCCTTCTCCTCGATATATATCAAAAACAAGAACATTCTTTATTTTATCTTCTTTACAAAAGTGTATACATTTTATTATATCATCTATTGAAATTTTTTCCTTAACTATCAGAGCCATATCTCTCCGAACAGAAGGAAATTTTGACAGCACTTTAAATTTAGGAATGTTCCTTTTACAAAGCAAATCTTGGTCTAATTCAAAAAGATAGACTTGAGTCTCAAATCCTAACTTTTTTTCCAACGTCGGGTGTAGCATCCCTAAAATTCCAATTTTTTCTCCTTCTTCGGTAAATATTTCTGCGCTTTGTCCTGGGTGCAAAGCAGAATGATTTCCAGCAGTAAACTGAACATTACAATTTACCAAATGAAATAAGGCTTCTAAATCTCCTTTCAGGTCAAAAAAATCAACTTTATTAGTACTTTCAGACCATTTTTCAGAATATCTATTTCCTAAGACCAAACCTGAAATCATTTTTTGTTGAATCATTCCATTGTTTGTATTTAAAAAACGTAGCCCCGTTTCAAATAACCGCACTCTAGTCTGCTGACGTTTTGTATTATATAGTGCTGCATTCAACAGCCCACACCATAAAGTAGTACGCATCACTGATAATTCAGAAGAAATTGGGTTTTTAAGACGAATAAACTCATCATCTGGAACTATTGCTTGCTCTATGCTTTCATCAACAAAACTATAAGTAATTACTTCTTGATAGCCTCTATCAACCAACATATCTTCAATTCTTTCTAACGGAAGTAAAGCTTCTTCAGCTTTGCCCAGTTCAGAACGCATAAGTAAACTACTATTAGGCAAATTATTATAACCATAGATACGACCAATTTCTTCCAATAAATCAGCTTCTATAGCAATATCAAACCTATATCCTGGCGGAGTAATACGCCAACCATTTGATACTGTCTCTACCTGCATTCCTAGGCCTTCAAAAATTCTGATAACTTCCTCATTAGCCATGCTAATACCCAAAACTTTTTCTATTCGTTTCAGCCTCAAATCGACAGGTTGTATTTGAGGTAAAGTCTCTTCAGTTAAATCTTTAGAAATTGGGCCTGCACTACCACCAGAAATATCTATAATCAGCTGAGTTGCTCTCTCAATCGCTCGTTCTTGCAAAGTAAAATCAACCCCTCGCTCAAAACGATGTGAAGAATCAGTATGCAACCCAAATTGACGAGCTTTACCTGCAATCTTTATCGGTGTAAAAAAAGCACATTCCAAAAAAATGTCCTTTGTTTCGCCAGTAACTGAGGATGGTTTCCCACCCATAACTCCCGCTAAAGCTAAAGGCTGTTTATCATCAGCTATAACCAAGGCAACACCATCTAACTTAACTGTTTGATCATTTAATAAAGCTAGCTCTTCATTTTTATCACTAACTCGTACAGTAATAGATCCAGTTAATTTTTCTGCATCAAATGCATGCAGAGGTTGTCCCAACTCTAACAATACATAATTTGTAACATCAACGATAGGACCTAAACTTCTTAAACCAGAACGCCGCAGTCGTTCTTGCATCCATAGAGGTGTTTCAGCAGTAGAATTAACATTTTTAATTAATCGTCCTAAATATCGCGGACATTCTTCTTTAGCTTCTACAGTTACATTAACAACAGAGTCATTACAAACTTCAACTGGAATGAACTCGACAAAAGCCCAATTCATTTTATT
This sequence comes from Methylococcaceae bacterium, assembly GCA_021647145.1. Lineage (GTDB taxonomy): Bacteria > Pseudomonadota > Gammaproteobacteria > Methylococcales > Methylomonadaceae > QPIN01. Next base: position 21,910 of record JAKIVF010000037.1, read on the forward strand.
CAAAACGGCAACTTCTCTTGCAATACCTTCAAGACTTAAACAATCCGCTCGATTAGGCGTCAAATCTAATTCAATAATTGAATCATTAAGTGATAAATATTCACGAATATCTGTACCAACAGGCGCTTCAGCAGATAACTCCATTAAACCATCTGCATCTGGTGCTAGACCTAATTCTTTTTCAGAACATAACATTCCAAGTGAAAGTTCACCGCGTAATTTTGATTTCTTAATTTTAAAATCACCAGGAAGTACTGCACCAATAAGTGCAGCAGGGATTTTTAGCCCGACTCTAACATTATTTGCACCACAAACGATTTGTAATGGTTCTGTTTCTCCAACGGCTACCTGGCAAACTTTTAACTTATCTGCATTAGAATGTTGCTCTATCGAAATAACTTCAGCGACGACTACCCCACTAAATTCAGCAGCGGCAGGTTCTATCGAATCCACTTCTAAACCAGCCATTGTAAGCTGCTCTACAAGTTCTTCTGTTGAAACGGGTGGATTGACTAGCTCTCTTAACCAAGCTTCACTAATTTGCATAACTCCAATCTCACCTTAATTAAATTGTTCTAAAAACTTAAGATCGTTATCAAAAAACATTCTTAAATCATTAATTCCATAACGTAGCATTGCTAATCGTTCTACTCCCATTCCAAATGCAAAACCAGTATATTTATCACTATTTATTTCTACTGATTTAAACACCTCCGGATGGATCATTCCACAACCCATAACTTCTAACCATCCTGTATGCCCACATACTCGACAGCCTTTTCCTTCACACATAACACATTCAATATCAACTTCTGCTGAGGGTTCTGTAAAAGGAAAATAAGAAGGTCTAAAACGAACAGGAATGTCTTTTTCAAAAAATGCGCGTAGAAATTCAAATACCACACCTTTTAAATCAGCAAAACTAACATCAGTATCAACCAAAAAGCCTTCTACTTGATGAAACATTGGGGTATGGGTTACATCAGAATCACATCTATATACACGTCCTGGAGCTATCACTCTTAAAGGTGGCTCCTGAGCCTCCATCGCTCTAATTTGAACAGGGGATGTATGCGTTCTTAAAACGGTATGAGCATCAAAATAAAAAGTATCATGCATCGCTCTTGCTGGGTGGTGTGCAGGTATATTTAATGCCTCAAAATTGTGATAGTCATCTTCAATTTCAGGCCCTTCAACTACTTTAAATCCAACATTAGCGAATATCTTTGATATTCTTCTCAACGTAATTGTAACTGGGTGTAGCCCTGCAACGGACTGCCCTCTTCCAGGCAAAGTCACATCAATCGATTCACTAGCTAGTCTCGCTTCAAGTAATACTTGTTGCATAGTAGCCCGAGTTTCTTCCAGCTTTAGCTGAAATTTCCCCTTGGCTTCATTGATGACTTGTCCAACAGAACGTCGTTGATCAGGATCTAGCTTACCTAGCTCCTTCATTTGTAGTGTAAAAGCACCTTTTTTTCCTAGATAAGTGACTCTTACTTGATCTAGTTGATTTAGGTCTTTTGTTTCTGCAAGTGCTTGCATGCCTTGCTTGAGAATTTTTTCGAGGTTAGCCGACACAGCTCAGCTCACTATTGTAGAATTAATCGGGACAGAAGATTCGAAAAAGCGGGATTATTGAGTTAAACTTAAATCAACTAATAACTTATTCTTATCTAAATAGAAGAATATTTACTCTCTCTAAAAAAACAGAGAGAGTAAATTTAAAAGCGTCTCTATGATGTCAATTAAATAAGACACTCTTTAACTTTAGCTATGGTTGACTTTGATTAGCCTTAGCTATTTTAGCTATTTCAGCAAAAGCATCCATATCACGCACGGCAATATCAGCCAATACTTTACGATCAATAGCTACATTGGCTTTAGTTAAACCATTAATAAAGCGACTATATGACATTCCACATAAACGTGCAGCAGCATTGATACGCACAATCCATAACGCGCGAAATTGACGTTTTCTTTGTTTACGATCGCGGTATGCATATTGACCTGCTTTAATAACCGCTTGCTTAGCAACACGATAGACTCTACTACGTGCGCCATAATAGCCTTTAGCTTGCTTTAATATTTTTTTATGTCTTGCTCTGGCAGTTACGCCACGTTTTACTCTAGCCATGATTATTTCCTTTTAATTAACTGTAGGGTAATAAACGTGCAACCATTGGCACATCTGAGGGATGAATACTGGCTGCTTTACGCAACTGTCTTTTTCTTTTTGTGGTTTTTTTTGTCAATATATGACGTCTATGTGCCTGAGCACATTTAAAACCATTTTTAGTTTTTTTAAACCGCTTAGCAGTACCACTATGGGTTTTCATTTTTGGCATTTGTTTTCTCCGCTTTAATTTAATTGAACATAAACTTCCATGAAATACAAACTCGGCAAGGCAAAATGCATGGCCCTACTGAATTTTTACATCTAAAACGATTCATTCCTAAATCGTTAGAATAAAATGGGTTAAATTAATTTAACCAGTTAAACCTTTATTTCTTCTTTTTTGGCGCCATAACCATAACCATCTGGCGTCCCTCAACTTTCGGAAATTGTTCTACATTTGCAAGCTCTTCCAAATCCTTTTCTACTCGCTTAAGTAACTCCAACCCAATTTCTCTATGAGCCATTTCTCGCCCACGAAAACGTACGGTAATTTTAGTTTTATTTCCTTCTTCCAAAAACTTATTTAGGTTTTTCAGCTTAACCTTATAATCACCTTCTTCAGTCCCAGGTCTAAACTTAATTTCTTTTATTTGAACCTGTTTTTGTTTCTTTTTTGAAGCTTGTAATTTTTTATTCTGTTCAAACTGATATTTACCATAATCCATTACTTTACAAACCGGAGGATCTGCATTCGGTGATATTTCTACTAAATCCATGTTTGCATCATATGCAAGTTGTTTAGCTTCAGCTAATGTTACAACACCAAGCTTATCTCCATTTGCACCAACAACACGTACTCGTCTAGCAGTAATATCATTGTTTAGGCGCGTATTATCTTTTTTAGAAGCGATGCTTTATCCTCCAGTTACTTATTATTTTTTATCTGCAATCTCTTTGCTTAGCCTTTCGACTAAATCAACAAATAGCAAACTACCTAAATCATCACCTTTTTGCGTTCTAACTGCAATGGTTTGATCATTTAATTCTTTATCACCGATAATTAGAAGATACGGTGTTCTCTGCATGGAATGCTCGCGAATTTTAAAGCCTATCTTCTCATTTCTCAAGTCTATTTTTACTCTATAGCCATATTTTTCTAATTCTTGTCTCACTTGTTCGGCATATTCTTCATGCCGACTTGCAATATTCATCACCACAACTTGCACTGGAGACAGCCAGAGAGGGAATGTTCCAGCATGTTGTTCAATCAAGATCCCAATAAACCGCTCTAATGATCCTAGTATTGCCCTATGTAGCATGACAGGCACCTGCTTTGACCCATCTTCAGCAATATAAGTCGCATCCAGCCGTCCTGGCATGGAAAAGTCAACTTGAATTGTCCCGCATTGCCAAACACGTTCAAGGCAATCTTTTAATGAAAATTCTATTTTGGGCCCGTAAAAAGCACCTTCGCCAGGTTGTAACTCCCAATCCAGTTTTTTATGGTTTAATGCAACCTCTAATGCTTTTTCAGCCTTATCCCATTCACCATCACTACCCACTCTATTCTCTGGTCGAGTTGATAGCTTAACTTGTATATCTTCAAAACCAAAATCTTGGTAGACTTCAAAAAGCAAATCAATAAAATTTAAAACTTCATTTTGAATTTGTTCTTCGGTACAAAATATATGCGCATCATCCTGTACAAAATTTCGTACACGCATTAAACCATGTAAAGTCCCTGACGGTTCATTTCGATGACATGAGCCAAACTCAGCCATTCGAATTGGTAAATCTCTATAACTCTTTAAACCTTGATTATAAATCTGTATATGACAAGGACAATTCATAGGTTTAACAGCATAATCTCTATGTTCAGAATGAGTTGTAAAAATCATATCACCAAATTTATCCCAGTGCCCTGATTTCTCCCATAATGAACGATCAACTAGCTGTGGCGTTTTAATTTCTGCATAACCGTTAACTCGTAACTTTTCCCTTATATACTGCTCTACCTGCTGATAGATTGCCCAGCCTTTTTCATGCCAAAAAACCATTCCTGGTGCTTCTTCCTGAGTGTGGAACAAGTCAAGTGTTTTAGCCAATTTACGATGGTCTCTTTTTTCTGCTTCTTCTAAGCGATGTAAATAGGCTTTTAATTCTTTTTTATCCGTCCATGCAGTCCCATAGATACGCTGTAACATTTCATTATTTGAATCACCACGCCAATATGCACCCGCAATCTTCATTAATTTAAATGCTTTAAGTTTGCTCGTGCTTGGCACATGAGGTCCACGACACAAGTCTGTAAAATCACCTTGTGTATAAAGTGAAAGTGCTTCATTTACTGGAATTGATTCAATAATTTCAGCTTTATAATCTTCTCCCAGCCCCTTAAAAAAATTTACCGCCTCATCCCTGGAAAGCTCTGTCCGTTTGATCTCAATATTCTCTGAAACCAAGTGCTGCATTTTTTTTTCAATTGCTTTTAAATCTTCAGATGCAAAAGGCCTTTCGTAAGAAAAATCATAAAAAAAACCATTTTCAATAACGGGTCCTATTGTTACTTGGGCATCAGGGTATAACTGTTTTACTGCTTGAGCCAATAAATGAGCCGTTGAATGGCGAATAACCTCAATTCCTTCCTCATCTTTTGCTGTAACAATCTGTAAATCAACATCTTTGTCTATCAAATAACTAGCATCAACTAATTCCCCGTTAATTTTACCCGCTAATGTTGCTTTTGCTAAACCTGAACCAATAGACTGAGCAACATCCATAATTAATACAGCTTTTTCAAACTCTCGTTTAGATCCATCTGGAAGGGTAATAACTGGCATTTTTTGTACTTAATTTTTTCGCAATTTTTGCAATAAAAAAGCACCGCGATGCGATGCTTTATAATCTGGTAGGCACGAGTGGATTCGAACCACCGACCCCCACCATGTCAAGGTGGTGCTCTAACCAACTGAGCTACGCGCCTATGGTCTTAAAGTTCAACCCTCGTATTATAAGCAAGACTATCATCTTATGCAACTTTATTAAATATCTAAGTACATTATAAATAATCGCTTATCTTGAAGCTGACTCTATGTATTTCCCAACTTTCTTCCAATCGACACATGGCCTAATAAACCCTTTAGGGTGAATCAAAGGACAACCTACCGCAGAATCATCAATATAAAAATCACCAAAAGCTTTAGGGCTTTTTGTCCAGGAGCTTTGTGACTTGTTTTCATTAACCCCATACAACACAACATTGTTATTTTGTAAATAATTAACTGCTTCAGTTAAAAGCAAACCTTGTTTTTTTATATCAGAGCGCATTGTAAAAAGAATTATATCAGCACCATGATTATTAAATCTTTGCAACCACTCTATTGCATATGGCACTGGCTTTCCAATCTGTGGATAGGCATGATCCACAATAGTACCATCAAAATCAACACATATAAACATACTAAAAAATTCTCTCTTAAAATTCAATTATCCAAAAACCCTCATCAAACTAAATAAGGAATAATTACAGCATTCAACAATATATTTTTCCCCACCAAGATATTACGCCCAGTAACCACGAAAGACGTGGAACATTTATTAGTTGAAAATTCTTTATACCTTGATTAAACTCAAGGTTTAGATACAGGTTTAAACAGCCATCATATTTAACTGATGCCACTGAAAAGTAATATCATCAGTTAAATGATCTAACGGACAACCAGCTCTCCGATATGCATAATTA
>JAKIVF010000038.1 GCA_021647145.1 Methylococcaceae bacterium
TCTAAATAGCATAGAGCTATAGATTTTTCATTTTTTCTTTTAGTTCATCCAGCTTTTTGCTGTATTGTGTCAAATTTTCAGCGGGAATTGCTGAGATCAATATTATTTATTTGACAAGATATTGAGTTTTAAGTTATACAGGAGCATATCTTGGATAATTTTTTATAAATACAATTTGTCTTCATTAGATAAATATACTAACGATAATATTACACCAAAGCCCTGCCCTAATCGGCGGGGCTTTTTTCTTAACCCGCTGCGCTTTTCTAATGCCGTGTACCAGCTCCAAAGCATAAATCACATGATCGGGAATAGGAATAGCTCTAAATTTTGCCTTATGACGCTGTTTTAAGGTTTTAAAGATGATGGGTTTCTCGCTTAGATCAATATTTTCTGCTGTCAGGGCTACGGCTTCCATTGGACGGCAGCCTGGCCTGTATAAGCGAGTACAAGATAAAAAGTTCTAAGCTCTCCCCTTTCCTGCGCCCCTGCGATTTTTAAGAAGCGTTCGAGCTCTTCCTCGCTTAAATATTTGCGTTTTCCATCAATAGTAGAGAGTTCATTAGTCATCTCTTTACTTTATCAAGGTTTTTTAAATTTCTCAATCGCTGGTTTTTTCTTTACTTTAATATACAAAATGTATATACAATAGAGGTGTAACTAATTATTTAGCCAAACTAAGGATAAGTGTTTTGATTTTTGAATGGGATGAAGAAAAAAATAAGAAAAATATTTATATTTATATTATGATTATTCATATTATTTTTTAGTATTAATATGCCAACTCTAGAAACAAGCAAATCTTTTGATACATTACCTATTCATTGTTTTCTAGAAAAAGAAAAGCATAATTTTTTACCAAAAGTTTGGCAATGTTTTTTTGACCAACAAACAGTATTGTTAAACCAGACAGATACTAAGAGTTGTTTTTATCTGAGTTTTAGCAACCTTTCAAAAAAGACACCTGCTTCTGCTAACACTTTACTGGAAGAAATGACTTGGGTGCTTCTTTCTAATCCTAAATGTAATATAGTCATTTGGCCTTTATCCTCCATAGATAATACACAGCCCCTTTCTTTACTGACACTTAAAACTAAAACATGGGGTGTAATTAAAGAGCAAGGTTATATTTGTTTAAGTCGCTTTAAAGAATATGATTTAGTAAAACAAGGTATTCATACCGCTTTATGTTTCTCTCATGCTTTGATAGCAACAGATAAAAATGTTGAACAAGCACTTTCTTTAGTAAGACGATTAAAAAATAAACTGACGCTGGAGCAAAAGTTATTTTTAATGCGTAAGATTTATGCCGTACGCGAATTGTTCTCTTTTTCTTATCAGGATAAAAATGAATACCTTGCCCATAAAAAAACGTGGGAACCTTTTTTTATAAGACCTGAACTTGTATTAAACTCTAAGATTGTTCCTGCTAAAAATCGTATCCCGGTTCTAATTGCTACCCATTGGCTAGAATTAGGCGGTGCAGAAAAATTTGCTATTGATTTAATAAAAGCTTTACCAAAAGAACGCTATGCTGTTTATGTTACAACAGATGTTGCTTCGTTTAATTCATGGAGTTCAGAGATTACAGATGAAGTGGAGGCAATATTTCATTTGCCTGGTTTTTTAACACAGGAAATGATGGAGGTATTTTACGATTATTTAATACGTAGTCGTAAAATTCGTCTTATGCATATTCATCATGCGATACAAGCTTATGAGTCATTATTTCATATTCGTAGGTTTCATCCTGAATTAAAAATTCTGGATTCATTACATATTATTGAATTACCACCCAATGAAGGAGGGTATGTTGATTCATCCTCTCATTTCTTCGAATCTTTTATTAATCATCATCATGTTATTAGCCACTACCTGAGAAATTTTCTTGTTCAACGCTGGCGAGTTGATGAGGATAAAGTTTCAGTTATTTACTTAAATGTTGATAGTGAATATTTTAACCCGGAGCTTGTAAAAAAAGGTCAAATTAGACATATCTTAAAAATTGCTGATAATGCTTGTGTTGTAGGGTTTATTGGTCGGTTTAGTCAGCAGAAGCAACCTTTGGAATTTATTAAGGCGGCTCAATTACTTCAGCAACGATGGGTAGAGGAAGGTCAAACAAATCCTTTAGTATTTTTAATGACAGGTAGCGGTCTATTAGAGTCTGAAATTAAACAGGCAATAAAAAAGACAACAGGCACTACGATTTTATTACATCCTCAAGTGCAAGATACACGCCTCGTGTACCAGGATTGTGATATTTTGATGATGCCATCTGAAAATGAGGGTTTGGCTCTTGTCAGTTATGAGGCGATGTCAATGCAAACTCCTATTTTTTTTACCGATGTTGCCGCTCAAAATGAATTGATGGAATCTGAGTTTTTGGTAGAAAATACTCAGCCTTTGGCTGAAAAATTTGCAAAAGCAGTTTGGCCTTATCTTATAGACTCAAAAAAACGGCAACAAGCAGGTGAAAAAATGAGAGCTTATATTCAGGGGCATCATGATCATAAACAAACTAATGCCGAGTTATTAGCACTTTATGATGCTTTACTTACCAAGTAATGAATTTTCTTCGTAAGGTATTTTTACGTTTTAGCGACCCTATATTAAAACAATGTTTTTGGGTACGTTTTTATAATCAAAACAGTCATAAATCATCTAGCCCAAAGTGGTTAAACCACTTGATGTATTGTGATTGCGAACATGAAGTATTTCGTTATCGAAGTGCAGAACAAGTTTACTCTTCTTATCTTTTTCAACACAGTTTTTTAAGTTGTATTGAAAAACGGCAACGGCAACGGTCAGTAAAACATTGGAAATATAAACCGCTAATTAGCATTCAACTTTCTGTTTATAAAGTAAATATAGACCAACTAAAGGCCTGTTTAGATTCTGTAGCAAGGCAGCTTTATCCCTATTGGCAGCTTTGTATTGTTGAGGATGGCAGTGGTGTTTCGGAAATTAAGAAAACCTTGGCAGATTTTAAAAACCAGTTTCCTGATAAAGTAAAATTAGTTTTCCGTGAAGATAACCGTGGAATTACTGTTTCTAGCCAGGAGGCAACAGCATTAACCGAAGGGGAATATATCGCATTGCTAGATCATGATGATTACCTAGCACCAGAAGCGCTGTATGAAGTGGTTAAGTTAATTAACCAGTATCCGGAAACTGACTGGGTTTATTCTGATAATGATCAAATTGATAGTCATGGTTTGCGTTGTTGTCATCATGCTAAACCCGCCTGGTCTCCAGAGTTATTGATGACTTATAATTATGTGTTGCATCTGTCGGTTATTCGACGGGCGACAATGCTTCAAGCAGGCGGTTTTAGAATAGGGTTTGAAGGCTCTCAAGACTATGACTTATATTTACGATTATCTGAACTTAGCGATAAAATTAGATATATTCCAAGAGTCTTATATTCATGGAGACAGTCTGAAAACTCAGTGTCGCTAAACCCAGAAAATAAAAGTTATGCCTTTGATGCAGCTTTACGTGCTTTAAATTCAGCCATAGAAAGGCGAGGGGAGGTTGGTCAAGCCTTTTATCCAGAACACTCCTGGTTAGGTAGTTATCAAATCAACCGACAATTTGAAAATAAGCCTGAAATTGATGTGATTCATTTAACGGTTGAGTCCTCAAGTTTAAAAGAAGTAGCCCAACAAACCGGTGTTGCAATTAAGTCTCAAGTGTCATTAGTAACGAACCAGTCTATGGGGGAAGCACTTTATTCACTCATTAATAAATGTAAGTCTCCCTATATATTATTATTTACACCTGAAATAAAATTTAAAAGTAATAAGCTATTATTAAAAATGGCTGCTCAGTTAATCCCTGATAAGGTTGTCGCTTGTACAGTAAAAATTGTCAATAATAATGGACTAGTTGATCATTGTGGATTAGCTTATCAGCAAGGTTGTTTTCGGTATCCTTTAAGGGGTTGGGATATGAATATGGATGGCATTGGTGCTTATGGTGCTTTACCTAGAAATGTTTCCTTACTTTCTCCTCTAATCAGTTTGTATAAGATGAAAGAAATCCAGAGGCTGGCTGAACGATTAGTTGATTTTCAGACTTTTACCGCTTGGTCTACAGCGCTTTGCCTAGAGATACAAGCATGTAAGCTTAGGATAACTGTTGATGGTGGGGTGGCGGTAAATTATCTACATGATTCACCGTACAAATTAGTTTTGTCTAATGAAGATATAGTTTTATTACAAAAAAAATATTCTGTTTTTTTTAAGAGTAATGACCCACTCTATCATTATCAGATGAATTAATGAGTATGAATTGAATGAATACCTTTGTTAATGCGATCAGTTTTAGTAAAGTCATTAATGCTGGAGAAATTGCAACGGTAGTGACTTTAGCTGACGAAATATGGAATGCCCACTATGTTCCTATCATTGGGCAGAGCCAAGTTAAATATATGCTAAGAACGTTTCAAAGCAAGGAGGCAATTAATAAGCAGATTAATGAAAGTTTTACCTATTTTATTGTTAATAAGGATAACTTTCCAGTTGCTTACTTTGCTATTACAGAATTAGATGACTCAAAAAAAGTTCAAATAAGCAAGATTTATGTGAAGCAATCTGCTCAGAAAAAAGGAATAGGTTTGAGCATTATCAAATTTATCGAAACTTATTGTTTAAGACTAGGCGCTGCTGAAATATGGTTAACAGTAAACATAAATAATAAACAGGCTATCAAATTTTATCAAAAAGTAGGGTTTAAAAAAATGCATTGTTTGGTGCAAGATATTGGTAATGGTTTTGTGATGGATGATTATCTAATGAGCAAGAGTTCACTTCACTAAGAGTGAAGGCGATATATATTTGATTTTATTTCGCCTGTAGAATAAAGTAGCAAAACTCTATAACCTGGTTTTTTATCATCCAAGGCATACTCAGTACTATTTGGCTTAAACTGAAAGCATGTTGATGGCATACCTAATATTAATTTGTCATCTTTTATGATTTCCTGTTTTTGGTGTATATGACCACAAGTTATTGCTTTTACTTGCGTGTGTTGTTTAAGTAATGAGAAAAATTCATCACTATTTTCTATTATCATGGTATCTAACCAACGACTTTTTGTTGGTAGAGAGTTGTGATGAACAGCAATTATTGTATTCATCAAAGGGTATTTATTTAATGAGTCGTCTAAAAAAATGAGTTCATTCGAATCTAAAAAGCCGCCCTGTGTTCCTACCTTTTTACTATTAAGACATATAATTAACCAATCTTTAAATCGAACGAGTTTGTCACAATTAACCTGTTCAGATTGTATAAATTGTTGCATTAACGAAAAATCATCATGGTTTCCAGGTAAGCATACGGCTTTAGTTTGATATTTTTTTAGCTCTTGGTGTATTCGTTGATAGTTAAATTGGCAAGGGTCTTGAGCTAAGTCACCAGTAACTAAAATAAGATCAAATTTTTTGTGCTTGGAAAATGCATATTCAAGTACCTTGCAGAAAGATAGCTCTGTATCAATATTACACATTTTATCGCCTGATTTAGTCAGCAGGTGTAAATCAGAAATTTGTAAAATAGATATAGCTTGTTCCATATTTATATAGCTTTATATAGCACTTTAGAATTTCTTTTGTAATTATAAAACTCTTTTCGTTGCTTGGGTAGTCTGTCGATTTCAGTTGGTTTAAATCCGCGTTCAATAAACCAATGCATGGTTTGAGTTGATAAAATAAATAGTTTAGTTAGTTGTTGTGCTTTAGCTTTTCGAATAACATGTTCTAGTAAGTTGCTCCCACGAATTGATTTTTGATAATCCGTATGTACTGCAAGACATGCAATTTCAGCGGACTGTTTATCATCTAAAATATGGAGTGCGGTACAGGCTATAATTAGTCCGTCACGCTCTATGACAATATAGTCATTAATCTCCATTTCCAGTTTTTCTCGAGAACGTTTAACTAAAAGTCCTTGATCTTCCAATGGTTTAATTAATTCTAGAATACCTGAAATATCATTTAAACAAGCAGCCCGGATTTCTTCATAGTTATTAGAACTGATCAGTGTACCTGAGCCATCTCGGGTGAACAATTCAAGCAATAAGGCGCCATCAATATGACGATTGATTAAATGAACTCGTTTTACACCTTGTTGGCAACTTTGAATAGCAGCATCTAATGAATAAAATAGAGAGTCTGGGATTGTTTTATCCTGTTGCAAAAATAATTCAGCTTCTTTGATCGTCATTTGCGGGATTAATTTCTGATTTAATAAGCAGCTTTGCTCGGTAAACTGTATCAGTTTTTCTGCTTTTAAAGAAATGGCAACTTCTTTTGCAACTTGTTCTGCTGTTAAGTTAAAAATCTCTCCAGTCGGAGAATAGCCTAGAGGGGAAATTAATACGACATTCTCATGATCTAATTGTTGTTGAATATTATCATATTCAATACGTCGAACCTTCCCTGTATGTAGATAATCAACACCTTCTATAATGCCTAATGGCTTTGCAATAACAAAATTTCCTGAGGCTACTTTTATTTTGGCACCTGCCATGGGTGAATTTGCGAGTCCCATAGATAATAAGGCTTCAATTTCTACGCGAACCAGACCCGCGGCCTCTTTGACACATTCAAGTGCTGTATCATCCGTAATTCTTAAGTTTTGGTGAAACTTAAAACTTAAACTTCGCTGTTTTAATCGTTGATCTATTTGTGGACGCATGCCATGGACTAGAACTAAGCGAATACCTAAGCTTTTTAAAAGTGCAAAATCATGGATTAGGTTATCACAATTATCCATAATCATTTCACCATTAAAGTAAATGACGAATGTTTTATTTCGATGGGCGTGAATGTAGGGCGAGGAGTCTCTAAACCAGTTGACGAAATCGGTAGATGTGATTGACATGTAATTATTTAGAAAAAGGTCAGTTAGAGTATGTAAGTACCTCAGTAAATTATTTTAACGGTTTACCTGCCTTTTTTATCCTTTTCTTCGTTGTAAAAATAGTGCGTAGCTTGGCTATGCACCTATTTCTACGCCTTGAATGGATAATAAATTCTGCGTAAAATCGTTAAAAAAAAATTTTACTGGGGTACTTTAGATCAATAACTATACTTGACCCTATATTTTAATTATCTGTTACTGCCCCTTTTGAAGCAGAACTTACCAGTTTTGCGTATTTAGCTAATACACCGCGAGTATATTTAGGCTTTGGTTGCTGCCATTTTTGTAGTCGTTGCTCAATAATATCTCCTGATATATGTAGCGTCAGTTCTTTGCTTTCAGCATCAATTGTAATTTTGTCACCATTTTCAATAATTGCTAAAGTTCCACCTGCATAGGCTTCTGGTGTTATATGACCAACTACAAAGCCATGAGTTCCCCCAGAAAAACGACCGTCAGTGATTAATGCAACCTCTTGTCCCAATCCCTTTCCCATAACAGCAGCAGTTGGAGAGAGCATTTCACGCATACCAGGGCCTCCTTTAGGTCCTTCGTAACGGATAACAATTACATCACCTTTTACAATTTCTCCGTTTAGAATACTTTGCAAGGCCTGTTCTTCTGCATCAAATACTTTAGCTGATCCAGTAAAAACTAAACCTTCTTTGCCCGTAATTTTAGCAACTGCACCTTCAGTTGCTAAGTTGCCATATAAAATAGAGAGGTGACTATCTTTTTTGATGGGGTTATCTAATGAACGAATCATATCTTGTCCATTAGGGTAGGGTGGTACATCCGCTAAATTTTCTGCTAAGGTTTTACCAGTAACGGTTAGGCAGTCACCATGCAATAAACCTTGATCCAGCAGAATTTTCATTAACGGTTGAATACCACCAATTTCAATTAGCTCGGCCATTTGGTAACGTCCGCTGGGTTTTAAATCAGCCAGCATAGGGACATTAGCACCAATACGAGTAAAATCATCTAAAGTAATATCTACGTTTCCTGCATTTGCCATTGCTATGATATGTAATACAGCATTGGTTGATCCACCTAAAGCAATAATAATCGTGATTGCATTTTCAAATGCCTTTTTGGTCATGATGTCACTTGGTTTGATGTTTTTTTCCAGTAACTTCAGAACTGCAGTGCCTGCACGTTCGCAATCTAAGCGTTTATCTTCTGAAATTGCTGCTTGTGCTGAGCTATTAGGTAAGCTCATTCCTAAGGCTTCAATCGCCGATGCCATGGTGTTTGCTGTGTACATTCCACCGCAGGAGCCTGCGCCTGGGATTGCTTTTTCTTCTATTGCTGCTAATTCTGCATCATCAATTTTATTGTTTGCTCTGGCTCCTACGGCTTCAAAAACTGAAACCACATCGAGTTTTTTATTTTTATGGCAGCCCGGAAGAATAGTGCCACCATATACAAAAATAGCTGGACGGTCTAATCTTGATATTGCAATCATGCATCCCGGCATATTCTTATCACAGCCACCAATAGCGATAACACCATCAAAACCTTGGCAGCCGACAACGGTTTCAATAGAGTCGGCAATCACCTCTCTGGAAACCAAAGAGTATTTCATTCCTTCGGTACCCATGGAAATACCATCAGAAATAGTGATCGTATTAAAAATGACTGCTTTTCCATTAGCATTATCGACACCTTTATCTGTATCATCAGCCAAGTGGTTAATGTGTATATTGCAGGGCGTTACCATGCTCCATGTTGATGCGATTCCAATTTGAGGTTTTTTGAAATCTTCGTTTGTAAAACCTACTGCATGTAGCATTGCACGACTAGGTGCACGTTCCATACCATCAACCACTAAAGATGAAAATGAGCGTGTTTTTTTATCACCTGAGTTTGCCATATTAAAAATCCTGTTTATCAATCTAAATTAAAATGTATCCCATGAGCTTCTTGATTTTCTGCCTAAGCTCAATTTAGGCAGTATTATGCCTAAAAGTACGCCTAGTAGCGATAAAAAACCGCCATATAAAAACCAGTCTTGGTTTGCACTATCTTTTAAAGACTGATTTTCACGTTTTAATTGCTCTAACTGTCTTTCTACAGTAATAAAGCGTTCTTGTAATTTGTCCCTTTGTTTTCTAATTTGTACAGCATTTGATGCTGTTGTTTTAAGTTCGCTTAGCTCTTTAGATAACTTGTTACGTTCTAAAAAAAAAGCTTGGTCGGATTGCACTGGAGTAGCTAGAGGGATGGGGGGTGCTTGGGTAAGTTGTTTTTTAAGCAAACGATTCTCTTTCCGCAGTGTTTGTAGTTTTTTATTTGCTTTATCTAGAAACCACTTGTTAATGGGTTTGTTCTTTGTATACCTTGTCAAAATATAGCCTTCTGCCCCTCTTTTCGTACGAACTTTTGAATACCCAGACTCTTTATTTTCACTGATGACTGTTAATTCTGTACCTGTTCGTAACATTTTTATGATTTTGCTACGTGTATTTTCACTAGTTCTTAGTGTATATTTTGTGGTGTCTGTTACATAAACAGTTTTTGCATGAGCTGTTATGTTAAAGCAGAGTAAAGTTATCAATGGAATTAGATTTTTTTTCACAATAAACCCTTAAATTAGTTGTTAACTTATATTCTGTAAATGTTCCTATTTTTTTGTTACTTACAAAGAAGAAACTCAAGTAATGCTTTTTGTGCGTGTAAACGATTTTCTGCAGCATTAAAAACCACACTCTGTGGTCCGTCAATCACTTCTGATGTCACTTCTTCACCTCTATGAGCAGGAAGGCAATGCATAAAAAGCGCACTTTTGTGAGCTAAATCCATTGTTGCCGAGGATACTTGAAAGTTTTTGAAGGCTTCTTCACGTTTCTTCTGCTCTTCCTCTTGCCCCATGCTAGCCCAAACATCGGTTACTAAGAGGTTTGAGTTTTTTGCGGCTTGCTCTAAGGAATGAAAAACCTTTATTCGGTCTCCGGCTGAATCAACAATATCACGATTAGGTTCATAACCTATTGGGCAAGCAATATTAAGCTTAAAATCAAGAAGATGAGCAGCATTGATATAGGAATGACACATATTGTTCCCATCACCTACCCAAGTCACTGTTTTACCTTTAATATCACCCCTATACTCAAAATATGTCTGCATGTCAGCTAATAACTGGCAAGGATGTAACAAGTCTGTTAAACCGTTGATCACGGGAACAGAGGAATGTTCTGCAAATGTTGTGACTGTTTCATGTGAAAAAGTTCTGATCATAATACAGTCAACCATGCTTGATATGACTTTAGCACTATCTTCTAAAGGTTCTCCACGGCCTAATTGAGTATCTCGGGATGATAAAAACAATGCACTACCACCAAAATGAGTCATACCTGTTTCAAATGAAATTCTGGTACGGGTTGATGATTTTTCAAAAATCATCGCCAAAACTTGACCTTTTAAAGGTTGGAAGTCAGGGTTTCTATGGTTCTTTAAAACGATAGCTCTATTAATAATTGAGAGAAGTTCCTTGCTTGATAAATCAAGCAGGCTTATAAAATGTCTTGGTTCCATTGTTTTTGCAGCTATTTAGTGAATTCTTGGATGAGTTCTGACAATGTATCTGTCAACAATTCAATTTGTTTGGAATTTATTATTAATGGGGGTAATAGACGTATTGTTTTTTCTGCGGTTACATTGATCAGCAAGCCTTTTTTGTGAGCCATTTCAACAAGTTCTCCACAAGGTTTAGAAAGGTCAATACCTATCATTAAGCCTGAATTTCGGATATTAGAAACAGCTTGATTTTGTTTTAGCTTATTGCTCAAATTTACACGAATTTGACCCCCTTTTGATTCTACTTGATCAATTATTTTTTCATCGTCCAGGGTTTTTAAAACGGCAAGTGCCGCACTACAAGCCAACGGATTGCCACCAAAAGTTGAACCGTGTTTACCAGCAGTTAATAATGTTGCCGCTTTACCTCGGGCAAGGCAAGCACCAATGGGGATGCCGTTCCCTAGAGCCTTTGCTAAGGTACAAACATCAGGAACTATATCATTGTGCTGGTAAGCAAGAAATTTTCCAGTACGACCAATACCTGTTTGAATTTCATCAAGCATCATTAGTAAGTTATTCTCGTCGCATACCTTTCTAATTTTATTAAGATAATCAGGATCTGGAATATTAACGCCACCTTCACCCTGTACTGGTTCAACAAGTATCGCTACAATATTATTATTTTTATTATTGACTACACTATTGATTGCATCTAAGTTATTGAAAGGTATATGGATGAATCCATCTAGTAATGGTAAAAAGCCTTCTTGTATTTTTTTGTTACCCGTTGCACTAAGCGCCCCTAAAGTACGACCGTGAAAACTTTTTTCCATAACTAAAACACTTGGTGTATCAATGCCTTGTTGATGCCCATAGAGCCTTGCAATTTTTAATGCAGCTTCATTAGCTTCTGCACCTGAGTTAGAGAAGAAAACATTCTCCATTTCACTTTTACTAATCAATAAATCGGCTAGTTTTTCTTGATTTGCAATATTGTATAGATTTGAAGTATGTAACAATTTTTGACTTTGTTCTGATATAGCTTGGTGGATTGCTGGGTGAGCATGCCCCAAATTGCAAACAGCTATACCTGACAATGCATCAAGATAACGTTTATTATTTTGATCCCACAACCAAACACCTTCACCTTTATTAAAGGTAATAGGTAAACGATTATAGGTAGGCATAATATGAGTATTCATAATAAATTTATAGAATGACCTTCTTTTATGGTAGAGCTAAATAATGCTTCAAAAAACCTTTTATTATATCGGGAAGTTAATTTCAGGCAAGAAAGTTTTTAATATAGTTGTTTTTTTAGTTGGTAAAAGTTGATAAGATTGCTGGGTTATTTATTAATTATGAGTAGAATATAATGGAAGTTATAGAAAGAATTAAAGATCAATTAGGAAGCCACCCTATTGTTTTGTATATGAAAGGGTCTCCTGATTTTCCACAATGCGGTTTTTCCGCTCAAACTGTGCAGGTTTTAAAAGCGTGTAATGCTCAGTTTATGTATATTAATATTTTTGACGACCCTGAGGTTAGGGAAGCACTTAAAGAATATTCGAATTGGCCAACTTATCCACAACTTTATGTAAATGGAGAGTTGATCGGTGGGTGTGATATCATCATCGAAATGCACAACAAAGGGGAATTAGAGGGTCTTTTAACTGCTGCTAATAAGCTGGATAGTTAAAGGTACTCTTATCCAAGAAGGCTTTTATTTTAGGAATAAAAATTTAAGCCTTTATTTTGTTTGTGCTTCGAGGTCTTTCCACTTGTTTACTATCATGCAGAATAATTTCGCAGTTTGTTCAGCATCATAAATAGCGGAATGTGCTTTATCAGCATCCCATTCCAAATTTGCTGCTTTAGCTATCTTGGCGAGAACGGTTTGACCGTATGCTAGACCACCTAAAGTTGCAGTATCAAAACTACTGAAGGGATGAAAAGGACTGCGTTTTGTTTTTGTTCTATCAATTGCAGCGTTTAAGAAATTAATGTCAAAAGCTGGATTGTGCCCAACTAATATTGCCCGAGTACATTCATTCCTTTTTATTGCGGCTCTTACAGGGGAAAATATTTTAGTTAATGCCTCTTTTTCATCTATTGACATACGAAATGGGTGATAGGGATCTATTCCTGTAAATTTTAATGCGGCTTCATCAAACTCTGCATTTTCAAAAGGAATGATGTTGCTAGCATGAGATTCTGTTATCTCTAGGTTACCTCGGCTATCAAACTCAACAATAACAGCAGCAATTTCTAATAAAGGGTTTTTTTTTGCATTAAACCCAGCTGTTTCAATATCAATAATGACTGGTAAATACCCTCTAAACCGCTGGGCTAATGGAGAGTGGCTCGTATTCATTATTTATATTGTCGTGAAAGATAAAGTTTGTATTCTGTTGCAACACAGATGAATTTCGCATTATTTTACATTAGTTTAAGGTTTTATTTTATTATATTCATATTAAGGTTGATTTTAGTCGCTTAATGAGTAATTGGGTGATATCTTTGTGGACTTGGGTTATCAGCTTAGCTTTAAGCTATTTTAGTTGGTATTGTTAATCAATCTTTAGTCTTGTTTTAATTTTTATCAACTTTTGTTTTTGGAATAAATATGTATAAAAATAATCACTTATTTACTTGTATCATTTTTTCGGTTGCCATCAGTGGCTGTGCTTCAACTCAAGTTAAAAATGAAATAGATCCTTGGGAAGATTGGAATAGGAAAGTTCACTCTTTAAATGATACTCTTGATGAGTACATTTTAAAGCCGGGAGCCAAAGGATACCGGTGGATAACACCCAATTTTGTTGATAAGTCAATTACCAATGTATTTAGTAATATTAATGATATTGGTGTGACAATTAATGATGCCTTGCAAGGGAAACTAAAACAATCTGGAATGGATTTTTCTCGCTTTCTTGTTAATTCAACCATAGGCTTAGGAGGATTGGTTGATGTTGCTTCAATGGTTGAATTACCTAAACATAAAGAAGATTTCGGCCAAACATTGGGTGTTTGGGGCGTACCAACAGGACCTTATATTGTATTGCCATTTTTTGGTCCTAGTTCTGCGAGAGGAATCGGAGGGTTGATGGGGGATGCGGCTTTAAATCCAATTAGTTATACTGGGTTCTGGGTGCCTTATGTTTCAACGGGGATGTTTGTCCTTGATACTGTTGATAAACGTGCTGATAATTTGGGTACCGAAAGAATCGCAAATGAAGCAGCTGCTTTTGGACGTTATGAGTTTTTCAGAGATGCTTATATTGCAAAAAGAAAATCACTGGTTTTAGATGGTAATGTTCCAGAAGAAGAGGATGATGATTTATTGTTGGATCTGGATGATGATGTTCTTCTAGATGATATGGACGAAGATTATGATGAATTCGATGGATTAGAATCAGTAAAACCATCAAAATAATTTTACTTGGGTACTTTAATTTTGTGAAAAACATTAAGACTAGTTTGACAATTAGCGTAAGGGCTAAGCAAACTCTTGCGTCTTTTTTCAGTCCAACGAGAGTGATAAAAAAATGGGTGATAGGACAAGAATAAAATAAGTTACTTGTTATTTTCTGTGGGCATTTTCTCCCGCAGCTTTAAAAATCGTTGATACCTCTGCATAGAAATATTTCCTTTTTCTGCGGCTGTCCTAACCGCACAATCTTTATCTTTCAAATGCCGGCAATCGTTAAATTTACATTGATCAAGTAACGGCTGAAATTCACGATAACCCCAAGCTAACTGCTGCTCAGTTAAATCAGCCAGTCCAAAAATAGCGACCCCTGGGCTGTCAATTAGATTCCCTCCTTCGGGTAAATGATAAAGTGTTGCTGCTGTGGTGGTATGGCGACCATGTTTTGTTATTTCAGAAACAGTGTTGGTTTTTAATTGTTTATCAGGAATTAACCTGTTGGTTAATGACGATTTTCCAACGCCTGATTGACCGGTAAAAATACTCACATGATCTTTTAAGGCGAGTTTTAACCCACTAATCCCTAGGCTTTTTTCTGCACTTACTTTATGCAGGTCGTACCCTAGTGAGTGATATTGTTGTAGTTCAGTTTCAATTGTTTCAAGGTTTGTTAAATCAACTTTGTTAAGAACAAGGGTGGCATCAATATTTTTGTTTTCACAAATCGCTAAATATTGGTCGATTAATAAAAAGTCACAATAAGGTTCTGTGGCAAAAACGACAAAAATCTTGTCAATATTTGCAGCAACAGGCCTTGTTTTTTTATTTCGACTGGGGCGTTCCAATAAAGAACGGCGAGGTAAAATTTTTTCTATTCGGCCTTGATCAGGTGGTGACACGGAAATCATCACCTGATCACCAACAGTTACGGTCTCTAACTTACGTAAAGTTTGGCATAGATAAATTTTTTCTGATACTTCTACAGCAATCCCTTGCCCAAGATGTGAAATAACAAGTCCTTGTTGTAAGTCAGACATCACGTCACATTTTTGATTCTAAATGAGCAATTCTAATGGCTGCTGGAGGATGGCTGTAATGAAAAGCTGAATAGAGAGGGTCTGGCGTTAATGTATTTGCATTTTCTTCATACAATTTAACTAAGCCACTGATTAATTTACTGGCTTTAGCATTTTCTGCTGCAAAAGTATCTGCTTCAAATTCAAATTTACGTTGAAAAAAAGCACTAATCGGTTGCATAAAAATAGTGAAAACAGGAGAGACCAGCATAAATAATAATAAAGCCGCTGCATTAGAATGAGTCTCCACTCCTAAGCCACTAAAAAACCAGTCTTGATTAATTAACCAGCCTAAAATAGCAAAACTTAATAAAGTCATAATTGAAGAGGCAATTAACATTTTCATTGTGTGTTTACGTTTAAAATGGCCTAGTTCATGGGCTAACACGGCTTCTAATTCTTCATCTTCTAAAGAGTCAACGAGTGTATCGTAAAATACAATACGTTTATTTTTACCCATCCCTGTAAAGTAAGCGTTACCATGACCTGATCGTTTAGATCCGTCCATAATGAAGATACCATCACTGTTAAATCCACAACGAGTTAAAAGTCCTTGAATCCTTGATTTTAATAAACCTTCTTCCATGGGTGTAAATTTATTAAATAAGGGAGCGATAATAGTAGGAAATAGCCAGCTCATCAATAATGAAAAACCCATTAAAATAGCCCATGCAGCAAGCCACCATAAAGGACCAATGCTATCCATTACCCAAAGAATCATCGCCATTACTGGAATTCCAATGGTAAGAACCAGAGCTAACGAGATTGCTTGGTCTTTAAAAAACTGTTTTATAGTACTTTTATTAAAGCCATATTTTTCTTCTATGACAAAGGTTTGATATAAACTAGTTGGAATTTCAAAAAGGGTCATAACAATCATCACTGTAAATACTGCACCTAAGTCAGTAAGCATGGGTGAAAAGTCAAAAGAAGACCACAGTTTGAATGCAAGGCTAATACCGCCTCCTAATGTTAAAATAAGTAAAAAAACAACGCCAATTATACTGTCTATCTCACCCAGTTTTTCTTTCTCTACGGTATAGTCAGCTGCTTTTTGGTGGGCATCTAAGCCGACGGTTTTAGTAAATGCATCAGGAACAGAGGCTCTATTATCTAATACATAATTCTTTTGACGATTAGATAGCCAGAATTGAATGCCATAAGAAATAACTAGTGCGATTAAAAATATTGTAGTAAATGTATTCATAAGTATTACACAATTTTTAGGTTTTAAGAATTAGCCATACAGATTAGCCAATGCTACAATTTAAAGCAACTCTCTTTATGATGGAAATTGAATGATACAGGATGCAAGTAATCTTATATGGATTGATTTGGAAATGACAGGGTTAGACCCTGACACTGATTTAATCATTGAAATTGCAACAATTATTACTGATAAAAACCTAAATATTTTAGCTGAAGGCCCTGTTATTGCAGTGCATCAAGCTGATTCTGCTATTGCAGCAATGGATGATTGGAATCAAAAACATCATGGTCAATCAGGTTTAATTGAACGAATAAAAGCCTCTAAAATTAATGATGCAGAGGCTGAAAAACAAACCATAGATTTTTTACAAAAATGGGTGCCGGCTAACACCTCCCCTATTTGTGGTAATAGTATTTGCCAAGATAGACGTTTTCTTTATCGTTATATGCCAAAACTGGAAGACTATTTCCATTATCGTAATTTAGATGTTTCTACACTTAAAGAATTAGCTGCACGATGGGCGCCTGAGCTACAAGAAGGTTTTAATAAAAAATCTGCACATAAAGCGTTAGATGATATTATTGAATCAATTGATGAAATGAAATATTATCGAGAGCATTTTATTAAATTTTGATGAGTCAATTAGTAGCGGTTGCCATAGGCGGCGCTTTTGGCGCAGTATTACGTTTTTTGATTTCTTCTGGTGTTTACCATTGGCTAGGGCGTGGTTTTCCTTACGGCACTTTGGCAGTAAATATATTGGGATCTTTATTAATAGGATTGATGACAGAAACATTGATACTGCAAAAAATAGCCTTGTCCTCGGAATATAGATTGGCTATTTTAGTAGGTTTGTTTGGTTCTTTAACTACTTTTTCCACATTTTCATTAGAAACATTATATTTACTTGAGGAAGGACAATTAGCAAAAGCTTCTTACAATGTATTAATTAGTGTAATAGTCTGCGTATTTGCTGTCTGGATAGGGTTAAACTTGGGAAAACTTCTGTTTTCTTCTTCTAATGGGTCTATTCAGTGGATGGGGTGGGTTATTCCTTACGCTTTACTCATTGTCAATGCTTTTGGTGCTTTATTAATCGGAATAATAAGTACTTTATTATTAAGCAAAGCATCTTTATCTATGGAGCACAGTGCGGCACTTGTGATAATTGTAGTCGGTATTTTTGTCACTTTGTCTACTGTTTATTTAGTTCATTATTTTATAGAACATGACTATTCTTTTTCCCTATACTTGAAATCAATTTCAGCATCTGTGATGAGTAATTTATTGATATGTAGCCTTGCTCTTTGGCTAGGTTGCTGGATTGGCAAGCAAATATAGAGGCGTCTTAAGTTAAGAAATTATGTAGGTGGGCTAACGGCTCTTTCGTTAACCCAACAGTTTTAAATATTATTCAGATAAATTATTGTTATGTTAGACCCTCAATTATTCAGATCAGATCTTAATGCAGTTAAGCAACAATTAAATCGGCGTTCATATGATTTTGATACAGCTGCTTATGAAGTATTAGAAGCAAATCGAAAAGCTATTCAAGTAAAAACGCAGGATTTACAGAATGAGCGAAATAAAAGTTCCAAAAATATAGGTCAGGCAAAAGCAAAAGGTGAGGATATTCAACCCTTGCTGGATCAAGTCCAATATTTAGGTGATCAATTAAAAAAAGCGGAAACTGAATTATCTGGCATTCAGCAACAAATAACAGCAATAATGGAAGCTATTCCAAATATATTGGATGAAGTTGTACCCGCTGGAAAAGATGAAGATGATAATGTAGAAATCAGCAGTTGGGGCGAAGTTCCTGAATTCACCTTTAAAGCAAAAGATCACGTAGATTTAGGCGAAAGTAAAGGGTTAGATTTTGAGACAGCAGCAAAAATTACCAGTGCGCGTTTTGCCGTTTTACAAGGTCCATTAGCTCGATTACAACGAGCCATTATTCAATTAATGCTGGATACTCATACCGCTGAGCATGGTTACTCTGAAACTTATGTACCTTTTTTAGTTAATGCGGATAGTTTGTATGGCACGGGGCAGTTACCAAAATTTGAAAGTGATTTATTTAAAGCAAGTGATGATCCTGCTTTATATTTAATACCTACTGCCGAAGTACCTGTCACTAATATTGTTAGAGACGTAATAGTTGATGCTAAACAAATGCCCTTAAAGTTTGTCTGTCATACTCCGTGTTTTCGTAGTGAAGCCGGTGCATATGGGCGTGATGTAAGGGGAATGATTCGCCAACATCAGTTTGAGAAAGTTGAATTGGTGCAGATTGTTACTGCCAAAGAATCAGAAAAAGCACATGAAGATTTAACAAATCACGCTGAGAATATTCTTAAAAAACTGAATTTACCTTATCGAAAAGTATTGTTGTGCGCTGGAGATACAGGTTTTTCTTCGTCTAAAACCTATGATTTAGAAGTCTGGTTGCCAGGCCAAAATAAATACAGAGAAATTTCGTCTTGCAGTAATTTTAAAGATTTTCAAGCGCGAAGGATGCAAGCTCGTTGGCGAAACCCTGAAACAGGGAAGCCAGAGTTAGTCCATACAATCAATGGTTCAGGTTTAGCCGCCGGTAGAACTTTGATCGCAGTGATGGAAAATTATCAAGATGAACAAGGTAGAATTCATATCCCAGAGGCGTTAAAACTTTATATGGGTGGAATAGAGCTAATCGAATAAATGATATTAAAGAGGTAAAAAATGTTTAAAACAATTAAAATTATATTATTAAGTTTTTTGTTATCTTTCAGCATGACCGTGATGGCGGAGTTATCTGAAAAAGCAGAAGAAATAAAACAATTAGCAGAGCAGGGCGATGCCTTGGGACAGGCTAAATTAGCATCGCTCTATTTATTGGGAAGAGAAGGGGCTGAAATGGATAATAAACGTGCTGCCCAGTGGATGCTGAAATCAGCTGAACAAGGATTGGTTGAGGCTGAGGTTACAATGGCAGCAATGTTTGACAGAGGCATGGGCGTGAAAGGCAACAAAGATATAGCTACCCAATGGTACGAAAAAGCAGCTAATCAGGGACATGAAACAGCCATGGCGATTTTAGGTAAAAATCCTACTGCTAAAGGCGGTGTAAAATTTAGTTACCAAGGGCTTCGTCTGAATGCCGCTCGATCTATTCCGAAAGAATACGCAAAAAGATTTTTAAAGAAAAAATAATTATCAATGACAATAAAAACACGCTTTGCCCCAAGTCCAACAGGGTATTTACATGTAGGTGGTGCTAGAACCGCTTTGTTTTCTTGGTTATATGCACGCCAACAAGGTGGGAAATTTATACTAAGGATAGAAGATACTGATTTAGAACGATCTACTCAAGAATCAGTGGATGCTATTTTTGATGGCATGAATTGGTTAGGGTTAGTGCATGATGAAGGACCTTTTTATCAAACCCAGCGATTTGATCGCTATAAAGAAATAATTCAACAATTATTGGAACAGGGTGATGCTTATTATTGCACTTGCACTCGGGAGGAGTTAGACAGGCAAAGAGAGCAGCAGAAAGCCAATAAAGAAAAGCCGCGCTATAATGGAAAATGTAGATCAGCAAATCATTCTACTGTTGCTGAAGCAGTTATTCGCTTTAAAAACCCAGAGGATGGAGAGGTGGTGATTAACGATTTAGTTAAAGGCGATATTGTTATTGCGAATCAGGAATTGGATGATTTAATTATTGCTCGTTCCGATGGGTCACCCACGTATAACTTAACAGTAGTTGTGGATGATATGGATATGGGAGTCACGCATGTGATTAGAGGTGACGATCATGTTAATAATACGCCGAGGCAAATAAATATTTTAAAAGCATTAGAGGCTGACCTGCCTCACTATGCGCATGTTCCTATGATTCTAGGTGATGATGGTGCAAGGTTGTCTAAAAGGCATGGTGCTGTTAGTGTTATGCAGTACAGAGATGATGGTTATTTGCCTGATGCCTTGTTGAATTATTTGGTTCGTCTGGGTTGGTCTCATGGTGATCAAGAGATCTTTTCCCGGGATGAAATGATTGAGTTTTTTGATCTTAAAGATGTCAATGTTTCTGCTTCAACGTTTAACACAGAAAAATTACTTTGGCTGAATCATCAATATATTATGAATTCTGATCCTGATGAAGTGGCAAAACATCTTGAATGGCACATGAAAAATCAGGGCGTTGACTTAGCTAATGGGCCTGAGCTAGCTGATGTTGTTAAAGCGCAAAGAGAACGGAGTAAAACATTAGTTGAAATGGCCGCAGCGAGTCATTATTTTTATCAAGAGTTTGAAGAATATGACGTAAAGGCAGCGAAAAAGAATTTTAAGCAAGGAAGCGATGAGGTATTACAACGTCTAATGGATAAATTTGGCCAACTTGATGCTTGGAATGGTCAAAAATTACATCAAATTGTTCTTGATACGGCAGAAGAAATGGATCTTAAATTAGGCAAGGTAGCTCAACCCCTAAGAGTGGCTATTTCAGGAGCGGGTGTGTCACCAGCTATTGATGTGACCTTGGAATTGTTAGGCAGAGAAAAAACATTAGCTAGAATGCTAAAAGCGATTGAGCATATTAAAGTGCTTCTTGCACTTGTATAAAGCTGTTTTAATTAATAGGAAGAAAAGATGAAATTTGTTGTACGTATTGTATTTTTAGTATTTCTAATACCGACCATCAGCTGTGCTAAAAATAACCATCATCTTGAAGAAAAGGAAAATATTGCAGGCGTGAAAGCACTAACTCCAGAATTACGTGGCTTGCTTTCCCAGGAAATGAAATTATTACAAACAGGGATGATGTCAATTATTCCTGCCTATGTTTCAGGGAATTGGAGTGAAATACAGTTTATCGCTGGAAAAATGAAAAATAGTTATATTTTGAAACAAAGCCTCACAGAAAATCAAAAAAAGGAATTGCATTCTTCATTGCCTCATGAATTTATCAAAAAAGACCAGCGATTCCATTATCTGGCTGGCATGTTAGAGCATGTAGCACAAAATAAAAAACCAGAGTTAATAAATTTTTATTTTTCAGAAATGAATGAGGCCTGCGTAGACTGTCATATTTCGTTTGCAAAACATAAATTCCCAGCATTGACTGTAAAGGAAAAAAAAGGCTCTTTTGAAAAGTGAGAGGGTAAACAATTGTTATTTATAAATCCCTGAAAGAGTTAAAACTACCGGCTTTAGGCTGTTAGATTTAACTATGATTTAGAATAGCATCTTTCAATAATAGACAGGGAGATGCTATGGAATATAGATACGACAGCTATACGGTTTTTAAAACTGAATATTACTTTGTTTTATGACTAAATGTCGGTGTCAAATACTAAAAATGAATGCTAGTTTAAAAGTACGAGAATTATTTCGATAAACCTGCGGAGCTATTGAGGTTGTATTTTTAAAAGTGTTGACACATTCATTCAAAAATTTAAATGTTGTCAGTTTTTATGAACGGCATCATAAGCTTTGTACATTTTTAACTTATTCTCTCCTGCATCAGGATCCGTAAAAGAGCTTCCTTGTTTAAAGTTCATATGGATATCAAGTCGTTTTTTCTGCATTAAAATCAATTGATTCAATAAGCCAATGCAAATTAATGTGGAGGGCTTGATGTAACAAATCAGACATCATAAAAAACGAGTTTTAGTTTACTGCTTCAGTTGATTATAATTTACCCTCACTTTTCAAAAGAACTAGAAATATGAACAATCTATTTTAAAAAAGTTCTAATCATTTTATTGTCTGTAACGTGTGAAAAATAAAGTAAGGCTTATATCCTGTCTATCGTCATCTCATCGATACGAATTTTTATAATGTCAATTCAACTTAACGCTGCTGGATTATAATAGCCGTTATGCGCTTACTCATTAAAATTACTGCTTTTTTTCTACTTTTTACAACTTTTTCTGTGCACGCTGATCATCCTGATATTAGTATTAAAGGATTAAGCACAGAGCTGCATGATAATGTTTTAGCTTTTTTATCACTCGTACAAGAAGATTGCCAATCCCCTCGCTGGCGTATTAATAAATTGTTTGCTAAAGCTGAAAATCAAATAAAGAAAGCTTTGCGCGCATTAGGGTACTACCAACCTATCATCAAAAAAAAGCTTATTTTTAAGAACCATTGTTGGAAAGCAATTTTTGATATAGAGGTGGGGAAGCCTGTTAGAGTCACTCATTTAACCGTACTGATCAAGGGCGAAGCAGAAAAAGAACCTGCTTTTAAAAAATTGTTAACTAATTTACCGATTAAAAAAGGCGATATTCTTAACCACGCTTTATATGAAAAAATAAAACAGAATTTACAATCCTTAGCCCTTGAAACGGGTTTTTTGCAAAATCGAATGGTAAAAAAAATTCTGAAGGTTAATCCAGAAAAAGCTACGGCAAGCATTGAATTAATTATGGAGTCAGGTGCTCAACATCACTTTGGCAACATTATCATTGATCAAGATATTCTTACCTCAGAATTTATTCAACGCTATATCACCTTTAAAGCGGGTGATAATTACTCCACCGACAAGCTTGCTGAAACATATAATGCTTTAGCCGACAGCGTTTATTTTAGCGGTGTAGAGATCAAACCACAGATAGATGAGACTGAAAATTCTTGCGTTGCAGTCAAGATTCATTTAACTCCAGCAAAAAGGCACGATTATAGTATTGGTCTTGGTTACGATACAGATATAGGGCCTTTAGGTAGCATTGGCTATAAAAACCGTAGACTTAATCGACAAGGGCACCATGCCTTTCTCGATCTTGATATTTCACCTGTTCGATCATCAGTGGAAGCCAATTATATGATTCCTTTTTCTGAGCCACGTTATGACTATGTTTCGTTAGGACTTGGGTACAGAGATGAACAACCCGATACATTCAGATCGCAAGCTGCAAAACTTTCATTACAATATCTTCATCATTATCAAAATGGCTGGAAACAAATTCTTTTTTTTGATGTTATTCGAGAAACTTTTTCCATTGATAAAGAATTTCAGCAAACTACTTTTCTTTTAGTACCAGGAGTACGCTGGCAAAATACCAAATCTAATCATCCCAGACGTCCTACACAAGGATATTCTTTTGATCTTTCACTGGCTTCATCCCCTGAATCTACACTTTCTGATGTTAACTTCATACAGGCTACTACAACCGCCAAATTAGTTACACCGTTACCGTGGTATGCTAGATTTATAACTCGAACTCAGTTAGGAATAACTCTTACAGATAATTTTGATCGACTTCCTGCTTCTTATCGTTTTTATGCAGGAGGCATTGATACAATTCGGGGTTATGGATATAAAAAACTAGGACCAACAAATAACAGGGGACATGTTATAGGTGGTCGAATGCTCTCAGTAGCCAGCGTTGAATACGAACAATTTATCACGGACTCTTGGGGGATTGCTTCTTTTGTTGATGCGGGTAAAGCTTATAATACCAACAATTTTACGATTAAATTAGGAGCAGGAGTAGGAATTCGCTGGGTCTCTCCTATTGGTCCAATTCGTTTGGATTTTGCAGTGCCTTTAAACGATTCAGATGACTCATTTCAGATTCACTTTGCAGCCGGAGTGCAACTGTAATGTTAGTTGAGTCAAAAAACAAACTGACTCGTATTTTAATTGGGCTGTTTATCATTGTTGCCAGTTTGTTTGGCCTTTTATATTTTTTAGTAACTACCGAATCGGGAACACGGTGGTTATTTCATACTTCATTTGATACTGTACTAGATATTAGTGTGGATGAAGTTAAAGGAACACTTAGTAATGAGCTTACACTTAGACAAATACACTATAAAGAATCAGATGAATTTTCTGTCTCCATTGCTGATGTTAAATTACATTGGCAGCCTTCAGATCTGTTAAATGGATCCTTACATATATCCAAACTTTATTTTGATAATGTAAATATTAAAGGTCAGCCGCCTACCGATGACGAAGGTAAAACGAGGCATAAGATTCCGAATATTCCGTTAAAAATTAGCATTGATGATTTATCGATTAATCAATTAAATTGGATTAAAGGTGAAACCAAGACACAGATTTTTAAACTTAATGCAGGTGCAATGCTAGAGCAAAAAAAGCTAACTCTTTCCAGGCTGGAATTGAATATGCCTGACTTAAACGTGAAGGGTCAAAGTACGGTGCTGCTTAAATCTGACTGGCCTTTAAAGGCAGATGTAAAATGGATCTATTTAGAGAATAATACACCTATTGAAGGGCAGGTACTGATTAATGGGGATAGCAATCGTTATGAGTTAACCAGCCAGGTAAGCGGTGCTATTGAGTCCCATCAAAGGGGTTTTGTCTCATTTTCTGATGATCAGCCTAGGTTTAATTTACAAGGTCAATGGCAAAAATTACAATGGCCTTTATCGGGGGAGTCTCAAGCTAGTAGTCAACAGGGGGATTTCAAAATACAAGGCACTACCCAACAATATAAAGCCCAACTCAATGCGTCAGCATCAGCAATAAACCAACCTGATTTTTCCATTGCATTAGAGGGAAATGGTAATCAACAAGGGTTTTCTATTAAGCAATTACAACTTAAACCTACACAAGGCCAACTAAATCTTAACGGTCAAGTGTCTTGGGACAAAGCTGTCGCTTTTAACTTATCTTTAGCAGCAAAACAGCTTGATCCTACGGATTTTGGCATGGAAATTCCCGGAAAACTAAATCTTAACGTTTTGAGTGAAGGGAAGGTTGAAGGAGACACGATAGATGTAGCTCTGGACATTCGTCAATTAACGGGAGAGCTACATGGTCGTTTATTAAAGGGTAATGGTAAGGTCTCATTCACGCAACAGAAACTAGATATTCAACAATTCACATTGACTGCCGGAAATAATCATTTACAAGCTCAAGGATGGATAAATAAGAACAATGCAAACCTTACTTTAAAAATTAATGCATCCGACTTAAGCACTGCCTGGCCCACTTTAACAGGGCATTTAAAGGGTGATTTGACGGTTAACGGATCGTTAAAAAAACCGGTTATTAATAGTAATTTAAACGGAAATAACCTAGCGTTTGCCAATAATTATATCGGCAACCTCTCTTTATTAGTAGATTATAATCATACATCATCACCATACTCTACGCTTGAGTTTACCGCCAGTGCAATCCGATTAGCGGAAAACAAGATTGACCACATTCATTTACAAGGAAGTGGAACTCAAGGTAATCATAATGCCCAGTTATTATTAACGTCACCACTGGCTACTGTAAATTTAGAAACAAAGGGGGCGTGGGATGGAAAAACCTGGTTAGGACAGGTTTCTCAGTTAACCATCGATCATTATCAATTGAAAAAATGGCAGTTACAATCACCTACAATATGGACATTAAGCCACAATGAGAAAGGGCTAAAAGTCGATTTGCCAATAAGCTGCCTCACGCAAGACAAAGCCCTTTTATGCCTACAGGCAAAAGGTTCGTCTGAATCTAAAATAAAAGGCCAACTTTTATTAACAGACTGGCCTTTGGCTGCTACTAAAGTATGGTTGCCAGATGAATTAAATTTAACAGGTTCTATCTCAGCACAAGCACAGTTTTCATCAGGGATTAATGATACAACTGCTAATGTTAATGCATCTATTTTAAAGGGACAGGCAACTATAAAAGATGAGAACATCATTCATAAAATGCTTTTTAAAAATTCTACGCTTAAACTTCAATATCAACAAGACACACTAGATGCTCAAGTTCACCTTGGTTTGGGACTACAGGATAAAGTCACGGCCAATATTAAAGCGGATAAAGCAACGTTAAAAGGTATCAGGCAACTTTCTGGGTCGATCAAAGTAAATATTGCGAATATGAGCTTACTTGATAGCTTGCTATTTGATATTAATGAATTACAAGGCCTATTGATTGCCGACCTTCAGTTAGGCGGAAATACAGAGAAACCCATTGTTATAGGCACGGCACAATTTCAAAAAGGACAGTTTGAAATAATAGAACTGGGGAGCACTCTTCGAAATATAAAGATAAATGTCAATAGCACAGCAGACAATCCACAGCATTTATTAATTACCGGAGATGTTGAATCGGGTAAGGGCAAACTATCTGCAAATGGA
Organism: Methylococcaceae bacterium; assembly: GCA_021647145.1. Taxonomy (GTDB): domain Bacteria; phylum Pseudomonadota; class Gammaproteobacteria; order Methylococcales; family Methylomonadaceae; genus QPIN01. The sequence continues at coordinate 26,263 of JAKIVF010000038.1, forward strand.
CGACTAGATTTATTACCAGAACACAATTACCCTTTGCGAATAAAAATAACGGGACAAAACTTTCAACTCACTCGTTTACCCGAAGCAGAGGTTGCTGTGTCACCCTCTATAACGATAAAAAAATATGAAAAAATGACCGAAATAGAAGGGCTGATTAAAATTGATCAAGCTAAAATTGAGCTGGAAGATGTTCCTGAACAAGCTGTGTCACCAAGTAAAGATGAAGTGATCGTAACTGCGGATACCTCCTCCAAAACAGTGCCTAAACTCTCTCAACTTAATACTAAAATTGCTATTAAATTTGGTGACAATACTCATTTTTCTGGTTTTGGTCTCACAACACGTTTAGCCGGAAAATTAAGATATACGACAAAAAATAATAAACAAAGGATACAAGGTCAAGCAAAAATGCGCGATGCGACCTATAAAGCCTATGGTCAGGATCTTAAAATCCGTAAAGGTGAATTTGTCTTCACAGGCCCTGCTGATAACCCCTGGTTAAACATTGAAGCTATTCGAAAAGCAAAAAATGATGATGTTACTGCAATACTTGCAGTAACAGGGCTTTTAAAATCACCCAAAACTCGGGTTTATAGTGAGCCTGTTTTACCCGAATCGGAGGCACTCGCTTATCTGGTCACAGGAAAATCTATCAAAGGTATGAGTCAAAGTGAAGGAAATGCTGTGGCTAATGCAGCGTTAGGTTATGGGGTAGGTCAATTATCATGGGTCAGTGAGCAATTAGGAATTGATGAGTTTGAATTTAAGCAATCCGATAAAATTGAAGATAGTGCTGTCAAATTAGGTGAATATCTTAATCCGGATTTATATGTGGGTATTACCATCGGTTTGTTTTCCAATAAATATTCGGCTAATCTCAAGTACAACTTAACAGACCGCATCAGTATCGACACGCGTGCGGGAGGAGAATCTCAACGTATTGATATTAAGTATCATCTTGAAATGGATTAATCACCTGATTGTCAATTATTCGATCAAAGGTTGTTCAATCTATTTTATTGTGATGTTATGCATTATGTTGATGAACAGTGGGTTTAGTCAGTAGTTTTAGGAAAAAGGCAATCTTGATGTCTTGAATGGTGGCATAAAGTTTAACTAAATCCACTGCTTCAAGTATTTAACATACACCTTTTCTTTAGCGCGCCATCCTCGCTACATATCTTTTTAGGACATCCATGTCCAAAAACTCATTCTGCTCGGGCGAATTAATAGAGTGCCCCAGTACGTCCTGCGTCCAGCTTCAACTCCGCACAAAAGCCGCT
>JAKIVF010000039.1 GCA_021647145.1 Methylococcaceae bacterium
AATTCGTTTTTGCATTCGTGTGATAGCCTTGGGACATATTAATTCCTTTGTGGTGAAAGTTTTAATATGTTATCAGGGCTGTCCTTTTAATTTTTAAATTCAGGTATAACGTGGTGAAACTATACAATTAATAACCAGAAATGTATCAGTTTTTTGACGATAAATACCTTCCCTTACTAAGGGGGTCAGATCTTCTGCTAAAAAAGTATTGACTGGGTTTAATGAATTTAGTGTACAGCCGGATAAAACTGAAATTGATAGGATACCAGTCAGTAAAAAAAAGTGCTTCATACAATTCTCCATTTTGATGAGTAATTTAATATCTACTAATTATAGGTGTTTTATATCTTTTGTTATATGTTTATTCCCCATTTATTAATAATCCATGAAATAATAAACCACTTTTGATCAATAAAAATAAGGAGAACAAAATGACTGAAATAACTAGATCGTTTTTTGTTGTTTGTCTTTTAGCTTTTAGTATGATTGTCAGCGCTCAATCAACAGAAGAAATTAAACAGCTTGCTGAGCAAGGTGATGCATTGGGGCAGGCAAAACTAGCATCACTTTATCTGTTGGGAAGGAACGAGATTGAAGTGGATAATAAAATGGCTGCCAAATGGATGACGAAAGCGGCTAAGCAAGGGCTAGTTGAAGCGCAAGTGGTGCTTGCTGCCATGTATGATAGAGGTATCGGCATGAAGGGAGACAAGCAGAAGGCAACTGAATGGTATGAAAAAGCGGCTAAGCAAGGGCATGGTACTTCTTTAGCTATTTTAGGAAAAAATCCGACGGCTAAAGGAAGTATTAAATTTGATTATAAAAGTATGCGTTTCAGTGCATCTCGACAAATTCCAAATAAATATGCCAAAAGTTTTTTAAAGAAAAAATAAAATAGAGTCTTTTTTATTTATTACTACCTCCCTTATCTATAATAATTTATCACATTTCATAAATGACAACAAAAACACGCTTTGCTCCAAGTCCAACAGGATACTTACATGTCGGTGGCGCCAGAACAGCTCTTTTTTCATGGCTATATGCCAGGAAACACGGAGGGAAATTTATATTAAGAATTGAAGATACTGATATAGAGCGCTCTACTCAAGAATCGGTTGACGCAATTTTTGATGGTATGAACTGGTTAGGCTTAACACATGACGAAGGTCCTTTTTACCAGACTCAACGATTTGATCGCTATAAGGAAATTATTCAACAACTATTGGATCAAGGGGATGCTTATTATTGTACCTGTAGTCGAGAGCAGCTGGATCAGTTAAGAGAGCAACAAAAAGCCAATAAAGAAAAGCCACGTTATAACGGAAAATGCAGAGCTGCCGAACATTCATCAGATGTTGAGGCGGTTATACGTTTTAAAAACCCGGTTGAGGGTGAGGTGGTTATTAACGACCTGGTTAAAGGTGATATTGTGGTAGCCAATAAAGAACTGGATGATTTGATTATTGCCCGTTCAGATCGTACGCCAACCTATAATTTGACAGTGATAGTAGATGATATGGATATGGGTATTACTCATGTTATCAGGGGGGATGATCATATTAATAATACACCCAGGCAAATAAATATACTAAAGGCACTGGGGGCAGAATTGCCTCAGTATGCACATGTACCTATGATCCTGGGTTCAGATGGTGCCAGATTATCTAAAAGACATGGCGCTGTCAGTGTTATGCAATACCGTGATGATGGATATTTGCCCGATGCCTTGCTAAATTATCTGGTCCGCCTGGGGTGGTCGCACGGTGATCAGGAGATATTTTCTATCGATGAAATGGTTGAGTTGTTTGACTTAAAGGACGTTAATGTATCTGCTTCGACTTTCAATTCAGAGAAATTGTTATGGTTGAATCATCAATACATTATGAACAGTACACCTGAACATGTTGCTAAGCATTTGGCCTGGCATATGAAAGAGAAAGGAATCGACTTGGCGAATGGTCCTGAGCTGGTGGGAATAGTCAAAGCTCAAAGAGAGAGAAGTAAAACCTTGGTTGAAATGGCTAATGCCAGTGATTATTTTTATCAAGAGTTTGAGACTTATGATGAAAAGGCAGCTAAAAAGAATTTTAAACAGGATACTGATTTGGTGTTACAACGTTTGATGGATAAATTTAGCCAATTGGACACGTGGAATGGAGAAAGGTTACATCAAATAGTTCTTGATACAGCTGAAATTATGGGCCTTAAATTAGGTAAGGTAGCTCAACCATTGCGTGTAGCAGTCTCTGGTGCAGGTGTATCACCAGCCATAGATATTACATTATCATTATTGGGTAGAGAAAAAACGCTGGCCCGAATGGCAAGAGCAATAGAATTCATTAAAGAAAAAAATAATTCATAGACAAAACGTAAATAAACTGTATAATAATCGAACTCAACTAAGGGGCCATAGCTCAATTGGGAGAGCGCAACACTGGCAGTGTTGAGGTCGGCGGTTCGATCCCGCCTGGCTCCACCATAATTGGTTTATTAGTTAAAAAGTCTTAGTCCCCATCGTCTAGAGGCCTAGGACACCGCCCTTTCACGGCGGTAACGGGGGTTCGAACCCCCCTGGGGACGCCACACTTAGGCTGTCATCCACTGCAATATGGTAGTGGATGCAGCATTCTAGTGTTAATGGGTCTAAAGTTATTTTATCTACCAGTGATGAGATCAATTCTTTCAGTTTTGATTTTTCTTTTCCTTGTAAATCCTCAGCAAGACCATCAATAATAAAATGCATTTGATCTTCTGTAAGATTTTTTAAAGAATTATTTGAAGCATGTTCAGTCTCTAATCTCGTTATTTCATTTACCGTTGATTCCCTGGTTTTTTCCAGTTCTTCAATTTTTCGTAATGCAGGATCTGGATTGGCTAATTTAAGTACGACATCCATTGCTTTTGATATATCTTTGTCCAATTTAGCTCGCTTTTTGTGAAGATTCTTTGTAGGGTTTTTCTTAGGCAAGTTTTTATTTGCTTCTTTTAAGAGTTGAGCAATAAATTTTTGCGATTTCATATCACCTATTAATTTATCGGTAATGGCTTGATCAACTAGAATAGACTGTAACTGCCTTCCCTTCAGCTTTAGTTCTTTATTCGCTTTTAAGCGATAGGCTTTCTGTTGTTGTCCTTCCCATTTTCTGCCATCAGGAGAAACAAGAACGCCAGAAAGTAAATAGTTAGATAGGCCGCGTTTAGCCGCAGAAACTGACTGAGCTATAGTGCTATTTTTTAAATTATTTAAAATAATTTCTGCATCTTCTTCGGTTATTAAAGGTGGATGTGTGTGTTTTGTTATAATCCAATCTTTACGTGGTTTTCTTTTTACCCCACCTTTGTATTTACCTTCTATTGTTTCGTTGTGGACATTCCAGATAGTGTTACCAGCATAAGTTAAGGCATTCCATTCAATGCCGATCATAGTACTTGACGGCCATTTTATATTTAAGTTTTTTAGCGATTTTGCGCGAGAAATCCCGTTTGCTCTTTGTTTTAGATAGGCACCAACAAGCAATGCATCGTCAGACATTTCTAGAATTGATTTTGTTACAGCAACACCTTCACGAATAGCTCCCGTCTCAATAGATTTCAATTTGTAACCTTTGGGAGCAGCTCCGCCAGCTCGAAATCCTTGGTTGATATTTTCAGCCATACCTGCAATTCCCTTCTCTTTAGACATTACACTATGCACTTCATCCATTGCCTCAAATACTGCCTCTAAAATTATTTTAGAGATTGGGTCAACTTCTGAAAATTTAGAGAAAATAATTTCGACACCTTTTTTGTGACACTCATGCTTAAATATTTGTGCTGCATAACGACGTCTAGACAATCTAGATGTATCAAGCATTAATATAGTATTCCATGCTCTTGGAAGAGACTTCATACTGTCAAGCATTTCTTGAAAGCTGGGTCTAAGCATGGATTTTCCACTGACTACCGCATCTGCAAACTCATTCACGATAACAATTTTGTTATCTGCGGCAAATTTTGTTAACTCTCTACGTTGAGAGTCGATGCTAACGTCAGACCTATCTTTGCTAGACCGTAGGTAAATTACTGCTTTTTTCATTTGTGATCTCTGGTTTAATTAGTTTATATAAGTTAGCTGCTTTAAGAGCGCAAGGTTCTCCATATGATTCCATCATTTTTATCTTTGTATTTTTCATAAAATATTATTATCTGTTAATCGATAAATATATTTTTCCATAAAAACGCCTTATAGTTAATAATGAAATCGTATAAAAGTCAAATAAAACAATGTGTTAGTGCTATTTTAGCACTGCTGTAGCACTAATTCAGTGCTAAAATGGTGCTAAAATGGTGCTAAAACAGCACTAGATAAACTATGTAAGAAATATATTTTAAATGAATGGAATTGGGGGTGACTACCAGAGATACTGACGTTAGCGATAGTTTTGATTGAAGATAAGGCTAGAAAAAGGAAGATATTGATTAAAAAGTAAAAAAAAAATGTATCTAGCCCCGATTTTCTTATCCAAATTCATTCATTTTTTAGCAAGGCGATAAGTTGAGTCTATAAATTGAAAACTTACAACATAAAAAATACTCAATAAGCGAAATATTACAGGTGTCAGTGGTGCCATTTTTCCGAGTAAATTTGGCGAATGCCGCAAACAAAAGCCATTCAGTGAGGAGATATAAACCACCTAATTATGCTTACTCGGAAGCTGATTTTTGAACTCCCTTGTCCATAAGGTCAAGGGAATAACAATGAATTGAGTTAATTCTGAAATCCCCTGTACTAAAAAGTAAAGGATGCACTTAAGTAAGAAGATAGGATGAGAACGGTTGTGATACTGACCAATAGATTTTTCATCAGTGCTCAGTACCAAATACCCACCGTGCATTTTCACAAGCAGTTTAAGTATCTAACTTATACTATTATTTTCCAGTTCTCACCGACTGGTATTTACAACTGGAATATCTATGGTGAGCCCCAACTATGCAGCCGTGTTCGCAAGTCACTGCCAAGTGCTTATCTGTCGCCATTGTGATCACACGGTCAGCACTACGCACCGAAACAGACTGAAGACAAAAAACATTCATTGTCATATAAATGTTAACGCTTTGCAAAACAAATGCTTAACAATTGTTTTGCAAAGTGCTGAAAAGTGTACGGTTACACCCATAATGTGTAATATATTACAGTTTTTAACGGAGTCTAAAATGCGTTTCCTGTTCAATTTTTATTATTGATAGATAAATGCTAACGTATTGTTATTCAAATGCTTAACATTTGTTTAGCAAAACTGTAACGTTACACCCGTAAATGATAAAAACATTACAGTCTTAGTCATGTGGGTTAGTGCTGCGCGACTGAGCTTGAATGATAATTGTAAAAAAAATGGTGATATTAAAATATTGGCCTTGAAAAGAAACTTTTAATTGTTGGCTTTTATGGCTGATCAGATTTAGTAGATGTTTCAGACTTGGCTTTACAGACTTCTTCGTCAACGAGAGCAAGAAGGTCAGACGTCAAAACTTCAAGGCCAACTGAAAGCTTGATAATATTTTTTAGTGTTAAATTCCTTTTACCTCTTTCGGTATCTCCAATAAAGCTACGAGCCACACTGCATTTTAATGCAAGCTTATCTTGAGAAATTCCTTTTTCTGCACGAATTTCAGCTAACTTTTTTCCAAAGAGTGCCGCGTAGTCAGTCATTTAATTAATTTTAAGAGTAATGTTTTATCTAGATATTATAGAGAATAACAGGATTTGAAGTAGGTATTTAACACTTAAAAAGAGGGTCCATGAATTAAGGGTCCTTATAAAGTAGACTTTGTGTAAAGGTCCCTGTAAAGTAGTCATTGTGAAGAGGTTCAATATGAGTCTCTACTGTAAGTAAAAAGATAAATTTTTATCTAACATAATGATTTCAAATTGGAGAAGAATTACATGAGTAACAACAAATTAAAAGAAACTATAGGTAATGAAGAAATGTCTGAATGGTTAGATCGTGCAAATAATTCGGTACGTAAGTCTGTCGCTGTTTTCGAGGTGATTTTAAACGAATGTCCCAACAAAAAAAGTAATGAATTTCATCACCTGAATGCAGTATTATTGGGTAGAAAAGTAGGGGCTTTACTTGATGTGGCCTCATGGTTCGATGGCATAGATGTCGAAAAAATTAGGAAACAAAACGCTGATCTATTTAATTTGAAACTAGCCGATAATAGCCAGAATAATTAATAGGGACTAATATTTGACTTATTCCCTTCATGTGCATGGAGTAGATTGTATATGAAGGGATATATTTTGAAGTAGTGTAGATCAGATTGCTTACTTTTCTACAATTTGGTTGAGTCTATCTATATGGGCAATTTCTTTATCGACCAATTCAAGTAAAGCAGAGACTGAAACATTAAGCCCAATAGCTAGTTTACACATACTCTTCAATGATAAGTTTCGTTTTCCACGTTCAACCTCGCCAACAAAGGATCTTGCAATTTCACATTTCAGCGCTAATTTATCTTGTGCGATACCCTTTTCTTTCCTAATCTCTGTTAATTTTTTTCCAAAAAGAGCGTAATAATCGACATCAGTCATTGCATACCTTAAAAATATTTGTTTTTTGTATGTTTATATTAATGGACCGTCCTATATAAAGACACCCTCTATTGAGGGTCCTTATAAATAGTTCAAATAATGGTGGACATATTATGAGGGTCCCTATATAGTAATCTTTCGTTTCTAATAAAGAGAAAACTAATGCAAACTATCACAAATGAAAAACAAAAAATATCTTATATATCAGATCAATATAAAGCAGACATAATTCAGGTTTTTTTCAAAACAGCAGCGAATACTAAATATATAAACCTTAAGTATGATGAGCTAGATTTGATAGATATTCTGTATTTGAGTGCTTTTGTTCGTTGTGCAAAAGATCAAGATAACGATACTGTGTATGAAATAGACAGAGTAAAAAAAATGTTGCCTATAAAAAATGGTCCAATTTTTAAACATCTAATCCAAAAAAGGCTCATATCAATATCTCCTGAAATGCCTATCAATTCATTCACATTTGATAGAAATGGAAAAATGATTGATTTTGACTTGTACGGTATACATTGGTCTGTTCATATTGACGGGGGGCTTCCCCATAAATCTCACAAAGAAGATTTATTGAAAAATAAAAGAGAGAGTATGGATAGCCCCTTCAATGGAGAGGCAAAAAACCTATGGAAAAATATTACTGTTGATGAATGTATTGACTACTTTCTTGAAAAATCGAGCAGATTTAAATTACCAGTTGTAATAAGTAATCCTGTACACCTCAGAACGTTGTTAGCGGATCTAGTAGAGTATCACTCATTAGCAGTATGTTTTGAAATGATTCATGGTATCTGTGACATGTCTAGAATATATTTTGATAAATCCAATATTACTGATGAAAAAATAATGCAGAAATATTTACTGACAGAGTTTGAAAACGGGATTCAAAATATTTTGAAAAAAAAGACAGCTCAATCTATAACCCAAAGACAGCTTGAACCTCGGAAATCAATGGCGATCAAATTATTATTCGAAGACGTTTTCTGTTTTGATTATGAAAGTGACTGGTTTGATTACAACATGATTGAGAACAACTTATTTGAGAAAACCATTTAGGTTAGGACTATTAATCGCAGCAATACACAGCTCTAATGTAAAGCTGTAAGCGTAATAGTTTTAAATATTATCAACCCACCTTTCAAGTGAGTAGATTTTGTTAGTAGCTTAATTCCTAGGGTATCCATATAGGCCGAGTATTTCATTATGCAAAAAAATGACAATGAATCTCAAGATAGACTAATTAATAAATTAGTTGCATTATCAGCAACTTTTTTTATGACATAGGTAGACGTACCTATGATTCCAAAAAAGACAAAATAAGTTAGATGATTCTGAAGGGAGAAGTAATGGTTATTGAATCTGTAGAGAAAGAGCCAACTGTAGATGTCGTGAACTGGTCAGTTCATAGAGTAACTTTTTTCAATGGCGATAAAAGTGAACATTTACTGGGGTTCGTACCAGATAAACAGGGACGGGTGACCTCAGCAATACAGTCTTTTAATGCTGATACTCGTAAAATAACAACGGCCAGCGGAAGGGTTTACACGCTAGTTGGCCCTCCAGGCGAATGCGAAGATGCAGCATATGTCTGGCAGTATTGGAAAAATATGAATGGTGATGTAAAAGATAGAAATGTCACAGATAAATATGCAACACAAATCAAAAATCTACTGATGTAAAAACGAAAATACTCAAAATAACATCAGGCGCATAAAAAAAAGAGTGAGGAAATAGCACAACTATTAGCAACTCACTTTTGGTGTTTGTGCCTATTGATTCTATTTTTAGCAAAAAAAGTTAAAAAAGAGGAAAAAATGCAAGAACGAGAAAATACGCATAGTGAAACAAATATAGAATTGTTTCAAGATGAGCGGTTAGCAAAAGTACTCGCTAACTGTTATTCATGGAGTGAAAAATGGATATTTAATGCTTCAGTTGGTCAGGGTATTGTCATAGGAAATTTATTGCGCGATATTGAAGAAATTTTGGGAGAAGGCACCGATGTGATAGATTTTTTGAGAGTAATTGAAGAGGATAAAGTGGGTGAACCATACTCACGAGCGATTTCAGTTTTCCTACAGCCCACAGCAGCAAATGATGCTCAAAAAAAAGCATTAAATTATGCGGTAATGCGTGCAGAAAAACTCGCAAGAACTGTCTGTTACCGTTGCGGATATTTGCTAGAAAATACAACTTTTGATGAAGATGATCCAATTTTAGAAAAACTATTATCTAATACCAAACATCTTGAATTTTCCACACATCATCTGAGTATTTGTCGTCTCTGTCTTGAAAGTGAGCACGGTGTTGTAGGACAAGAAAATACTGGAGAAGCTAATGAAGATGAAAAAAATGAACAGGGCTCTTCAGATGATACATTAAATAAAGAAACTGACAATAAAACAGTAGATAAAAAAAAAGCTGATAATGAAGAAAGTAGCGATAAGAAAAAAGCAGGTAGTAATAACAGCTTTAATCTTAATGATACAGCGTTAGTAACAGTATATAACTCAGAAGAGGTTGATCAATTAGAGAAGGATTATCGTGGCGCAACACGAGATCACTCAAGCCGAGTGAAAACAATCGTAAAGCGTATGCGAGCATCAACGCCAGAAAAAAAATTAGTAGCGATACCTAAAAACTGGAAAAACTATTGCAACGCACTCGATCAAAAATTTCCAAACTTTACAGAAGTAATAGATTTTTTACGCAACCAGATTGCACTTTCATCCGTAGGAGATAAGGTTCTGAGATTTCCACCATTTTTATTAGTGGGACAACCAGGGATTGGCAAAACAGAATTTATGCTATCAATAGCTGAAGACTTTAAAACAAGGTTGGAAATTGTCGATGTTGCCAATGCACAAACTGGTGCTACTTTAGCGGGCTCAGAGGCTTACTGGAGCAATACGAAACCTGGAACAATTTTTACGACATTGGTTTTTGGAGAGGTTGCGAACGCTATTATCATGTTAGATGAAATTGATAAGTCTCGACAAGATGATGTGCACAGGCCAATTGCAGCACTTCTTCAACTTTTAGAAAATCGGCAGGCGCGAGAATTTCATGACTTATCTCTACCAGAACTTGCGATAGATGCATCCCATATCATATGGATTGCTACTGCAAACTGCCTAGAGACAATTGATAGTCCGATTGTAGACCGTTTTGTTGTTTTTCATATAAAGGAACCGAATAAGCAGCAAATGCCAGCAATAGTAAAAAACCAATATGATCGGTTTATAAAACAAAATGCTTCAGGGGTATTTTTTGAAAAAAAGATAAGAAAAGACACTTTAATTGAACTGTGTAAATATCATCCCAGAAATGTAAGGAAAATTCTTGAACAGTCATTTGGTCTAGCTGCACGCGAAGAACGAAAATATATCACAGTTAATGATATTCTAGCCTGCAAAACAAATGATGAAAAAAGAGCTGCAATTGGTTTTATGAATACGAATAATTAAGAGTTACTTTGCTGAAAACAATAGCAATGTAATCAATTTTTGACTATTTAATGCTTAACATTTGCTTAGCTAATGTTAAGCAATTGATAAACAACTTGGGAGATGCTTAACAATTGTTAAGCAAATGCTAACCTTGTATTAAGCGAATGTTAAGCATTTGCTTAGCAATAGCTTAACATTTGTTAACTTTTTATTTAGCAAAAGCTAAGCATTTTTTGAATTTAATCAGCAAATAACATGAAGAGATTATCTTATGAAATGAATGCTTTAGAAGGGGCTTAGCGTAGAAATGGCGGCTGGTTAGTATTCCTTAAATGTAAAAAAATAAAGGACACTCACAATGCATATGATTTTGCACGGCTTATTGATTTGGTAACTAGAGAAACTTTATCAAAAAAAAACAGGTTAATCCCTCAGTTTTTTTGAACATTTTTAGGGGTTAATCCATCAGATTCAAAGTGAGGGGTTAACGTAGGGAGAAGCTTCAAATTCAAAGAAAGTGTGTTACCTGATTTTTTTATACAATGAGTTTCTTAAATTTAAAGGAATAAGTAGTAAGTGAGCGATATTTAAACGTGCTAAACACGTTAAATAGGCAGATGTCGTTTTGTCAAAATTAGTTTTTTATTGTTAGATTAACGAGCCTCTTGCAAAACTAATTAACAACCGATTTAGTGCATATATTGTGTTATGTTTTTTAAAAAAACACTACATATAGATATAAATCAAAAAACTGATCAATTATTGTACAGTTTTGCAAGAGGCTCTAACGGTGATAAATATGGATGTTAAAAATAGCTTGAATGAACCACATAAAATAAAAACTGAAGATGGGTACACATTTTATCGATTAAAGGATGGTCGATATGCTGACTCTCAAGATGAAGATTGTATTGACATGTACTGGTCTAGCTACTTAGAAATGATAAGCGACTTTCATCACGATAAAATTGGGTATACGACTTTTTTTGAGTAATTTGACTTCTATCTGTTTATAGTTGCTGTTTCCATCCACTGGAAAAATCTTGATTGATTGCTAGTAATGTTAATGGGCTAATTTTTTGTGTGGGCTTCTTTAAGCTTTTCGAAGACTAATAAATCAGTCGTTATTTTCAATAAGCTGTTTTTTTGTACGCATCCCCTTATTGAGAATAAATATTAATAATTCCAAAAGTATTGGCAGTATACGCACTTGCTTTAGCAATGATTAAGGGGTGAATCTAATGAGACAGAACTTATGGAATTATTAATAGCTGCGCTTTTTGGGTGTGTTTTACTTCTATCAGATGAGCTATCATAATGTCCTTTTATTGATGATAACTAAATTTATTAATGATATATTTTGATACAGCCTCTTCTTACCCTGTTTTACCAGAAGTAAAAAAAGTTTTAATTGAAGCTTTTGATTCTTTATATGCAAATTCTGCATCAAGTCATTTTCTAGGGGAAAAAGTTAGCCTTGATGTTGATAATGTTCGAGAGCTAATAGCTGATGAGATTGGCGCATATCCTAGTGAAGTAATATTTACTAGCGGTGCAACAGAGTCAAATAATATTGCTTTCAAGAGTATTCTGTTTGGTGATGGTATGCCCGCAGACAAAAAGCATATTATTACTTCTCAAATAGAGCATAAGTGTATCTTTTCCATATGTCATTATCTTGAATCTTTGGGGTATGAAATAACCTATATCAAACCAAATAAACAGGGAGTTATCAGCCCTGAAGCTGTTAAAAACGCCATAACATCAGAGACTGCCCTTGTTTCTATCATGCATGTAAATAATGAACTTGGGACAATTAATCCAATTAGTGAAATCGGAGCGATATGCCAACAGAATGAAATTTTATTTCATAGTGATGCTGCCCAAAGTTTAAAAAAAGTAGATATCGATGTTGACGACTTAAACGTCGATATTATGTCCTTCTCTGCACATAAAATTGGTGGACCTAAAGGAATTGGAGCTATATATATTCGTGACCTAAGAAGTAAACAGTTGATGCCTGTTATTCATGGTGCAGGACAGGAAGGTGGGGTGCGGGGCGGAACGGTGGCCGCTCCTTTAATTATGGGTTTTGGCTCTGCAATCGAGAATTTCTCTAAGCACTATAATAAATTTAAACAAATTAAAGCGAAAGAGTTCTTACTTAGTGAGTTGGAAAAACATAATATTGAATATCAAATTAATGGTGGAGTAGAATCTTTGCCAAGTTGTCTTTCTTTAACTTTACCATTAACAGATATTGCTTTATTGATTCGAGATAATGAGCAATATTTTTGCCTCGCTCAAGGTTCGGCATGTTCTTCTAAAGAAATAGCCGCATCTCATGTTCTTACAGCTATAGGACTGACAAGAGAGCAGGCAGAGAAAACATTTCGGATAAGTTTCCCCCTTGATATTTCAAAAGATAATGTTCTAAACCTAGTAGAAACAATACAAAAATATTATAGTTAGCTATTTGTAACAGGTAACGCAAGCCCCTCCACCTTCAGCCTCATCGTAAATTTCATCTAAATCGTTAAATTCACAGAAACCATCTGACTTGTCGAGCAATGCATTTCTGCGCTTTTTCTTCTTAAACCGCGCAACCTTTTTCTCATGATACTCAATAATGCGGTGTTGTACAGCAGGGTCTTCTAGTGTACTTAAAGGCTGACCTTGCCCCATCCAATAAAACTTCTCACCCACCACGTTATTGTCATCACCTTTTTCAAAGGTTTTTGCCTCTTCAAATAAGTCGGGGTGTTTCTCCATTAACTTAAGCCATTCTATTTTTTGTTGATAAAAACAAAATGTGCAGCCAGAGCGAGAACGCCATTCATAATAAGCGGGTAATTCCAAACCATTACGTTGAAGAATATTCTCTATATCACTTTTTACGATACCATCTTCACGAAAGGGAAAAACGGACTCAATTGCCTTACCTGTAGCCATAAAGCCAGTTCGGTTAGGTTCATCAGCACGAATCCCAACATAATTCTTTATTTCATAACCATCATTAATAAAGCTCTCAGCCCACCTTTCAAAGGGTTTGAGTTTCATCTGTATTGTACACCAGCGGTCACGCTGTGATGGTAAGTAGTTACCATGCTCTTTTAGTAAATGTGAAAAAGTTTTATCGCCCCGCCCTTCCATATCGTTTAAAGAACGGTCATTTAATCTATGAATATATCCTAACTTTTCTTCTAATTGGTCAACAAAGTCATTTGTTTCAGGTAGTTCATACCCCGTATCAGTAAAAAAATACTCTATTTCTAATTCAGGGCGAGTTTCTTTAACATATAGAGCTAAAGCACTACTATCTTTTCCACCCGATATACCTAACACATGTTTGATTTTTTTAGCCATTAGAGACACTGCTTTTTGTTGAATCCATTAAGTTAGAAAGGATATTTGTTAGGGCTGCTAACTGCTCTTCTTTTGATAAGTGAGCAATTGTTGATTTTACATTATCAACTGCTGATTTAACATTTTTCTTATTTTCTAAATTAAATGTAATGAAACCATCATACTCCTTATAATTTCCAGAATTATCGATAGTAATAAGAGCTAATGGTTTAGAAGAACCATTGTTATTTATATTACTAAATGATTCAATACGTCTAAATTGAATACATAAATTTTGTAGTTCATCCAACCCATTTCTTAAATGTTTATCTGTCCAGTTTCTTTCAGGGACAGTTGCTGCTAGGTTTACGATGGACTCAAATTTAGCCTTACCATTAATATAGTCAATTAATCGAGAGGCAAGTTCCTTCACATTAGGCCGTTGAGCCACAGAAACAATTAATTCACAACGCGCTTTTAAATCATCATCAAATTCCGCAGCCAAATTAGTCATAATAATTTGTTTAAAGCCTGATAAAAGCATATCGTGCTGAGCAGATAAATCTTCAATAGCTGTTTTTAGGCTTTGCCCTAATTTTTCATCGATATTTTTTTCAGTTGTATCTAAATCAAAAATGTCAGGCAAATCTTCAAGTATTAATTTGTAGGGGTCGTTGGCAGCAATTACCTTATTTCTAAATGTTTTTGCTTCCTTAGTCAAAACTTGGGCCTTGTTAGATTGTGAAAAACTCTCCCCACTGGTTTTTTTAACCCATGTTGGTAAGGTATGAACAATCTTCACAATATGCTTAGCAATTCCAAGGACTATATCACCAGATTTATCCTCACCGATAGTTGCTTTAGCAAGTGTATCTAAAAGGTGTGTTTGTATTGTTGAAATTTCAAAATATCTAACGCACGCTTCTTTAGGGTGTTTGTATATTTTAGTAATTAACTCCTCATCTAATTCTGGGATGAAGATAAACTGTTTAGTGGAATCTAAATCGTAAAATGCAATTTGACCTTCTAACGATTTTAATAACGCAAGTCCATAGAGCCTGCATAATCCAGATGTTAAACCAAAAGGGGGGCGCATCCATCGATTATATAAATCATCTAAGGTTATCATCGTTTTGCTAGACTTAATAAAGGTAACACCATCTTCCCATAAAGCATGCATACTAGGATTAGCTTTAATTGATTCATCATTCCAATGGCTAGGGAAAACATATCCTTCGTCGGTTTTACAGTGCCACCCTTTGCTTTTTAAGCACGATAAGTAGAGCCCTTTTTCTGGAGGAAATGATTCACTACCAAACCCTAAGTCTTCTTTATCTCCACTTTGAAACATTGCATTCATCAACTTACGAATCGCACTATTAGCACTTCCAGAAGGTTTAGATCTATTTACAAGCTCGTTAATAACTTCAGGAGATTTATCAAATATTTTATCCGCTATTTTAGAGGCAGATACCGACAATGGTTGAGTTGGTATAGCATTACCCTGGTGGGTCCAGCTTGCATTTATAAATGCTAAATTTAATTCCTTTTCAATATTCTGATTTGCCAATTGCATTCTATTCGCCAATTCATTCTTAGCAATTAAATCATGGTTTATCTTTTTTTCCTCTTTAGATATTTGAGTAAGAGCAATTAACTCAATAGCGACAGATTGTAAGTTCTCTAAAGATGATATCTGACCAATGGCAGCATAAGGCAACTCTTCAGATAAGAGCTCTTTTTCAATAGTCGAATTTGTAGGAAGAATAAAGCTAAGAAATGATTCCCCTGTTAATGGGGGTGTCTTTAACGAATCTATAAGTACACTATCTATCTTATTGATGAGTTGAGTTCTTGCCCATCTCATAGTGCCAAATTTATGATAATGCGCTGTAGCCAAAACATTTTGAGGTATATCGCAAACACTTGTCCAATCAACACCATGGCTAATTGATTCAATTCGTTCTACAACCATGCTATTTATATCAATATCACTACCCTGAAAAACAAAAAGGGCATTATGTTTTTGTCGATATATAATGACTGTCCAACTTTCTAAATCTGCAATTGCTGCTTTTATGACATTTTTTTCAAGTCCTCTTGCTGAGAAATAAGCAGTAACAAATTCTTTCTTAGCATGTAAATGATGTTGAAACCCGAAAATCGTCAATAGTGCAATTACTTTTGTAATCGACACATGCAAATCAGAACCCTTCTGACTAGCACGATAGATGGCATCACAGCCTTCTAGCCAAGCCTTACTATCTGGAGAGGTGATGATTAGGTGGTGCAAATTATGGTGTAGATAGTCCCATAATTTCTCTGGTTGATACAGCTCAAGAGTCGATACTGTCTCAGTATAATTTTCTGCTAAAAATTCTCTAAACCCTAACTTTTCATGTGAAGCCAAAAAACCAAATAAGCTCCGTTCATTTTGAGAAAAGCGCCGTCTTGAAATAGGGCCAAGTAACAAGCTGACTAACGGATCAAGTGGTAATGTTTGGGTTAGAGCACGTTTATTTCTACTTTGGTCTTCAAAAGAAATTAAAATATTACCTATCAGCTTTTTATATTTAGACTCTAGCTTTTTAGTAATAGCATCTTCTTTTGTGATTGAATCACCTACTAGAACAAGTGACTCATCAATTGATGGGTTAAAGCTTAAATCTCTATACCGTCCCTGTACTTTTGCCCACTCTTTTTGAGAACTAACATCCTTATTTTTTGCATAATCAGAAAAAGATTGATGTAAAAAACCAATGAGCATAACGGGGTTTTTAGCTTGTTGGGCAATATCAGCTAAGGACTGGAATAAATGTAGATCTTTATTAGACCTTGATTGAAAGTCTAATGCCTTTCCCATTTCATCAAGGAGCAGAAGAGCACCATCTGATCCCTTTGGTTGATTGGATAAAGCAGATGTTATTTCTTCAAGGCATCGCTCATCATCAAACCTCTTAACCACATCTAAATCAAACTCGATATTAAGTGCAGTATAGATACTCGCTAAAATTGAATTTGCAGGGGATTCAAGACCGCAGACATGCTTAATAACTACCCAGCCGTGATTAACATTAAAGCGGTTCGAGAAACCTTCAAATAGCTTATTTGTTTTTTGAAGTTTATCTGTCGCATACTCACGCTCTTTTGTATTACTAGATAATAAGCTAGATAAATAAAGAGCAAGGGTTGATTTCCCTGAGCCATATGGCCCTGTCAATGTATAGGCTCTTTGAGCGCTACCAGAAAAATCTTGGCTAATGGTATCGAGTACATTAAGCGCGGTACCGTGAAGAATAAAATCATCAATAAAAGGTTTAAAATCAATCTGACCACTATCAATTCTAGCGGAGCTTTTATAACGCTGATTGATGCTTATAGGTAGATTAGCCATTTAAAACACCACCGTAATATTTATCTAAGAATAAAACAGGCGAATCAAAGAGACTCTGTTCAATTCTAATTTGTCTTAAACCTAAAGAATCAATCCAGCTGATAGAGCTTTTTGAAAACTCTTGAGCTTCATCTAATTTTTGTCCTAAGCCGCTTTCAGATAGTCGAAATATTCGGCCTGGGGAACAAGGTTTAGTTAAAAGTGAGTCAAAATCAACTGTATTGATTTTAGAGTCGATTGTTTCAATTTCAGCGAATCTAACTAGGCTGTAAATAAAAATCTCTATCGGTAATTCAGGGCGTTCAGTTAAATTACTGATATAGAAACCACCACCATTATCCTGAATTAAGTTCAATTCAGATAGAGGAGAGGTGAAATGGTCTTCATCAATTTTTGTTTTTTTCTTAGAGGCAGCATTTTTAAACTTTTTGCAGTAAGTATTTAAAAAGCAGTCTATGTCTTTTTTAAGTGTGTTTTCATTGCCAATAGAATTTGTTACAAGTCTTTTAGCATCTTCAGTGCAATCAGATAGTAATATCGTCTTTTCAAAATGCTGAACATTTGAATAATTAAAAAAGTATCGATAAGAAGATAAATGATCAGAATTAAAATTCAGCCAAAAATGAATAAGCCAAATAGAGCCTACTTGTTCTAAATAAGGGTCCTTACCGTCAGTTGATGAATCCCCAAACAAATACTTTCCAGAATCAGACACTTCGTGATCAATATGACCATTAGTATAATCAACAGCAATGACTGAACAAGCCTCCGCCCAATAGCGAATAGCATTCACCATGTTTTTCCCTACACCCAGCTCAACAATTGCCTCACGAGTTTTTTCTTCATTTGATGTTTGTAATTTTCCATTTGTATTCAGATGGTTAACGGCCTTAAACAGCCAGCCATATCGCAAAGGGAAAGTGTCATGACCTGTAAATTTAGCTTTCATTGATATCTATGTCCTCTGGAGAAATCCTCCAGAAGATATAATAAGTCTATTTTTACTTTGTATAAAGAAATATTTAATGTCTAATAGAAATTGAAAGTGAGCTTATGATTTAGCATTACTGCGACATGATACGTCGCATTGTCTTGTTATTGTGAAATTATTATAAATAATAAAATGTTGCAACTTAAATATATGGGAGTGCTGATTTTAAATAATGTGACAATTTACAAGCTGTTGATTTTATTTATCTTATGTTATTTAAATTATGCTTGTTTTGGCTTATAGTTCAGCATAAAAATACTATTCTTTTTGGAAAAATGGCAGTTTTTAGGCAAAAAATAGTGAAAAACCGTATTTTTAGAAGAAATCTAAAAATAAAGGTATTCTGTTAAGTAACTGAAGAAATTTGTTAGTTTGAATGAAAGACTACAAAAAAACAAAATCATATGAATTTTTTATCTATATACTTTTTAAGTAATTATAAGTCATAAAAATAAAGTAAAGAGTTCTTCTAGTGAAAATTAGAGAGTATTTATGTCTAGCTTACATTGCACTGAATCAGTAGCCATATATGGAGATAAAGTGAGTAGAATTAAAACTATATTAAAACAGTTAGGAATGCCTAATCTTATAGGTTTATATGGTGAACAAAATGTTGAATCAATTACTAATATTCTTCATGAGGGTGTTAACGAGATCAAGCTTGTTGAGTTGCTCTTTATAAAATATGGTAAACAGATACTTTCAAATAAGAGTGTTAGATTAGCCGTATTAACGAAGCTATCGGAACGTGAAAAAGGGTATATTCTTGATGGCCGTGATGAGCCGTCACGAGAATTATCTAGAGAAGAATTAGAGTGCCTTACAAAATTAAGATGGGGAAGAAAACAAAAATCATCAAGCAGGTTGCTTTTCGTTCTAGATCTTGATGATGAATATCTTCCATCAACATATGAGCAACCATTATCTAAAGAAATAATATCACCTAATACATATCTTTTCCCTCATCAACGTAGAGTAAAAGATGATGTAACTAGATTGTTAATCAATGGTCAGGATCGATTGCTTGTTCATATGCCTACAGGTGCAGGGAAAACACGAACAGTCATTGAAGCCATTATCGACTATTGGAAGGCATATTCAAATAGAGCTACGAATATTATATGGTTAGCTCATTCAGAAGAGTTATGTGAGCAAGCTGTTGAAACTTTTAAAGTCCTTTGGGAAGTAAGAGGTGATCAAGATATTAATTTGTATCGCTTTTGGTCAAATCATGATGTTCCAGATTTCTCAGTAGGTAATAGTTTTATTGTTGCAAGCTTTCAAAAACTGTACTCTATGATTAGTAGTAGTGATAATCATAGTTTTCAGGAGGTTAATAGCTTAAAGCGGACGTGTAATTTTATCATTGTAGATGAAGCTCATAAAGCAATTGCCCCCACGTATAAAATATGTATATCCTATTTATTCAATGAGAATCTAACGAAATTAGTTGGGTTGACGGCAACACCTGGAAGATCAAAAGATGATATGGATAATGCTGGCCTTTCATATACTGGAACAGATGAGTTAGCTGAGTTTTTTGGTAGGAATAAGGTTTCTATAACTAATGACAGTGGAGATGGAATTGAAGATCCAATTGGCTTTCTTCAGGGAAAGGGTTTTTTATCAAGTATTAAACGTAAAAAAGTCCGCACAAATGTAGAAATTGAATTAAGTGAAAAAGAGCGTGAGTTTGTAGCAAATTTCTTAGAAATACCTAAAAGCATTCTAAATAAATTAGCGAAAGATGATTCGAGGAATGCTCTTATTTTGAGTGAAGTAGCATCATTACGGTTAGATCAAAAGCAAATAATTATTTTTGCACTATCAGTTGAACATGCACACTTGATAACAGAACTACTCAACTTGAAAGGTATTACAGCTAGGTGTATTGATGGGAAAACCTCACCATCAGATCGAGTCAATTCAATTGTAAAATATAAGCAAAATGAAATTAGTGTTTTAGTTAATTACGGTGTGCTGACAACGGGGTTTGATGCACCGAACACGAATGCAATTATTATTACTAGACCAACAGCTTCTTTAGTTTTATATTCACAGATGATTGGTAGGGGAATAAGGGGACCTAAGGTAGGTGGTAACTTAGAGTGTAATCTTATTGACTTAGAGGATAACCTTTTAGGCTTCCCAAGTGAACAGCAAGCTTTCAATTATTTTAATTCAGCATGGAAATGAACAATGACAAATAACGCAATAATACCTGCAAGTACTGCAATAGAAACCTTCCGTGATTCAGGATATAAAAGTACAGCAAGTGCATTAGCCGAATTAATTGATAATTCTATTGAAGCTGGTGCTGACAATATACAAATTTTAACCTTTGAAAAAGAAGTTAAAAGTCGCCAGAGAATGCTTACAAAAATATCTGAGATCATGGTGTATGACGATGGTATTGGTATGACGGAAGATGTGTTAAGTATATGTTTACAGTTTGGGAATGGAACTCGTTTAGCATCTAGAGAGGGAATAGGTCGATTTGGAATTGGATTACCAAATGCTTCAGTTAGTCAGTGTAAACGTGTTGAGGTGTATTCATGGCGGGATGGTCATTGTTACTACACATACCTAGATGTAGAGCAGGTGAAGAATGAATCTCAACATTATGTTAATATAGTAGAAAAAATCACTATGCCATCACAATTATTAGAGAATATAGATGGTGATATTAAGGATAGTGGGACAATCATTTTGTGGAAGCATTGTGATCGACTAGATATTTCTAGAGCAAGAACACTATTTAAACGAATAGACAAAGAATTATGCCGTTCATATAGACATTTTCTTGATACTGATGATACATATGGCCGTCGTCGTAATATTAAACTTATAAATACATCAGATAAAAACACGACCGAGTTGAGGCCTAATGATCCTTTATATTTAATGATCCCAAGTACTACGCCAGAGTTTAAAGAAGAAGCTTCTAACGCGTTACATGGGGATATTGTAAGGGTTAAAATTCCGTATGACGATCAAGGTGGCACATCAGAAGTTGAGCTTCGATTTAGTGTTGCATTACCACATACACAATCATTAGGTGGTAACTCACCAACTGGCCAGCATTACCGTCATAACACTGGAATTTCATTTGTCAGAGCGGGTAGAGAAATTGATTTTGGTACATTCGGATACTTTAATTCTCAGGATGAAAGGCACCGTTGGTGGGGATGTGAAATCCGCTTTACACCAGTTTTAGATGAGATATTTGGTGTGACAAATAATAAGCAAGCAGTGAGGGGAATACACTATCTTGATCTCAAGGAATTCAAGAGTGAACATCCTGATGATTGGGAGGATATGCTGCAAGATGATAGTAAGCTATTTTTGAGAGAACAATTATCACGCGTAATTAGCCATAATTTAAAAACATTAGAAGGCGTAATAAAAAGTCGAGGAAAAGGCTCCAGAGGCGAGACTGCTGAAGACAGGGCCAAATTAAGCAAGTCCTCAAAAATTGCTAATAAAGAACTTGAAACTAATAATGCTGATACACATTCTGAAAATGTAGGTAGTGAGAAAACAGACAAGCAAAAGGTTGATGAATGGGCAAAGATACTGATCGAAGGTGATGAAACATTAACAGAAGAAGAAGCTGTAGGGGTTGCTGAAGAAAAGATTAGCTTAAAAGTTGATAAAACATTTAGCTCTTGGCCTGGCAATCAGTTCTTTTCAGTAGAAGTGACGGGATCAACATGTAATCTGGTGATCAATAGAAAGCACCCGTTTTTCTCCGAACTTTATGAACCTCTAGTTGAGCAGGATGAGCATAAATATCTTGATGCCCTTGATTTATTATTAATGGCTTATGCTCGTATGCAAGATGAGCTATATAATCGAATTGATGATATTGAAGATATAAACAGCACATGGGGGACGCACCTAAGGCGATTCTTACAAAAATTGAATTCTGAAGCATGAGTGATAGATCTCTACTTCAAAATAGAGAATACATAGAAGCGTTAGAGCAAGCATTATTAGCTAGCCAAACAGAAGTCTAATTGTGTCAGCTTACTTGCGTTCAGAAGTATTAAATTGGGCAAAAAAAATAATTCCAGAGCATGTTTTAGTAAATATTGTAACAAAGTGGGCTCCACAAGATCTGGTATTCGGAGCATCAGATCTTGAAGCGTTTGAAATTGCCCGAAAACAGCGGTGGGGCTTTTATATTGACCAAGACCTTCATGCTAAATCTGTTCTTATTGACTCAGTGAACTTGTTTCTAGGGAGTGCAAATTTTACTTCTCGCGGAACACACCTTTTTGGCTCTGGTAACAATGAATTGGGTATTCGGGTTCGAGCATCTGATGATGAAGCTAAGAAAATTAAGCAATATGTGACGAATAGTTATAACGTGACAATGCCTATGTATATGGAAATGAAATCTCATATTGAGAGCCTAGATAAATTAAAAGAAGAAAATACTACAAAATGGTCTGATGATATTGCAATTTGTATTAACCCATTAGTTGAGCATTTATGGGTTGATGAATGTTTTCATAGCTCACCTGACGATTTTTTTTCAGATAAAACAGATGAAAATGTTGAGCATGATTGTAAGATGATTGGAACAAATAAGCCAAGCTTAGAATTAATAAAGCAAATAAAGATGATAAAGTGGATAGGATTTATAGTGAATGAAAGTAATAAAGATGATTTAACTTTTGGTTATATAACCCAGAAATTACATGACTCTATCATGACTGACCCAAAGCCTTATCGTAAAGATCTTAAAGGTAATTATTCAGACCCCTCGCTAAATTAAAGTGGTTTGATGAGTTTCGTACCTCTACCTATCCTATAAGGTATTGATTTTTTATAGGATGGGTAGAGCGATAGCGAAACCCATCATTTTATAGACCCGAGGTCACTGAATACTTACTCTTAAAGTATTTGTAAAAAATCTGTTTGCATGGATTCAGTTGTATGATTTATACAAAACGGGTAATTTTAATTACACCGTTACAATAAAGACTTAGTTCTAGGGAGGCATTCTCTAGTTAAGGTAAAAGATGAAAAAAATTAATAAAGAATATAAACCACTTGATATTGAGGATGTGAGAAGTATACGTGGTCATATGTTTGGTAGATTAAGGCGTTCTAAAAATAAAATCCCTGATAAAGCAGGTGTGTATATTTGGAGATATTGGCCAAATATGAACTCTCACTCCGCAGATGATATTTTGGAGTTGATAAATAAACTACAAAATAACTTTCCAAGTCAAGAAGAGAACTTGTCTAACTCAAGGTTAACTGTAACTGTAGAAAGAACTCCTTTTGGTAAAAAGTATGGAAACAAATTTTTAGGAATAGATAATAAAAATAAGGTTGATAGCTTTAAGAGAATTATTAAAAAAAATGAAGAAGCCAGACTGTCCTTGATTCACACTTTAGAGGTATTAGTAGCATCATCGCCCCCAATTTATATAGGTAAGGCAAATAATTTGCGTAAGAGACTTTCGGAACATTTTGATTCTGAAACAAACCTATTATCCAATATATATAATGCTGGAATATCCCTTGATGACATATATATATCTTACATAATAGATGATATATCAAGCGATGTTGATGCTGTAACAACAACAATTGAAGAAATTCTTCAAAGATTAACAAATCCACCATATACGAAGAGATATGGATAGTCAGGAGTAGATAGTGATTAAGAAGAAAAAGAAAACTGGGAAGTCAAAATTAAGTAAAACATACGATTTTTCTATACCTCATGAATATTATCAATCGTCATTTGGTTTAGAGAATGAACGTGTCAATATGTATGTTTTGAATATATCTGTAGGGAGTATGATTCAA
Source organism: Methylococcaceae bacterium (assembly GCA_021647145.1). Classification (GTDB taxonomy): domain Bacteria; phylum Pseudomonadota; class Gammaproteobacteria; order Methylococcales; family Methylomonadaceae; genus QPIN01. Next base: position 23,592 of record JAKIVF010000039.1, read on the forward strand.
GATTTCAAAATATTTGAAGATCTTAATAATGTCCAAAGTTGGCCAATAAGTACACTAATTCAGAGGGAACTAGACCATGAACGAGCATCATTAATTTGTAAGGATTATCTACTTAAAGATGGAGATACAAAATACTTTCCACCATTGATTGCTGTCTTAATTCCTACCGATGCAGATTACAAGCCTTTGGATGAATTTTTACCTACAAGCCCCGAAGAGGCAGAGCAAGTTAATGTTAAGTTTGTGAAGGGTGTTGAGGCATATGAGGAATATGAACATGTAGAATCGATATCTGGCGGTGTTTCTAAAATTCCTTTTAGTGAAAATGATGGTGACCTTGTTTGGGATAGAAGTTCAGTTACCGCTGTAATAATTGATGGTCAGCACAGATATAAGGCATTACAAGAAGCACGAAATACGGATAAAAAGTTTGATGATTGCCTTGTTACAGTTAACCTAATAGACCTTTCTGATATCTGTGAAAAAAGAAGAATGTCACCAACAGAAGTTGCAAGAGATTTATTCATAACAATAAATAATACCCCTGTTGAAATTGATGAGACAAGAGTTGTATTGATGGATGATAAGGATGTACTTGCAACATTTACACAGGTTTTGATTGACGACTCTGCTGATAAAATGCCTGCGATCAGGCCAGAACTGCTTGATTGGGAGTGTAAAGGCGCTAAACATACTATAAGCAACACTTTAAGTGGAGTATTGGTTTTAAGGCAGATAATATTATCTGCTATGTTTGAGGATAGCAAACTATCAACACTTGATGACAGGATTAATTATAGAAATGTTAAAAGGTGGAAATCAAAAATTGAAGATTGGCTTGCGCCTGATGAAATAATCAAACGAGAATTAGGGAATGAAGAAACAATCTCTCATCGATTTAGGCTTGCAGAGGAAGAAATAATAGATAATCATGATGATGATGAGGAGGAAAGTATTTTTCTCTTTTCACATAGTACTGCTGTATCAAAATTACTTAAAGCTAGATTCGAAGACCTATTACTTCCAAGTTTTAGGGATGTTTTTACACAACTCTTTCCTTATAGCACCTTGATCGATTTAGCTACAAAACATGGAGTATTAGTTAACGATACCCTTTTAAATAACTATTACAGAGCTTTTAAAGGCAAAAGAGCTGAATTGTTTAATGATTCTGAAATAAAAAGTGCTGCCAACATATATGAAAAAGAATTTGTTCTTATAACTGAAGATTCGATTCCTCATAGTGTGATGGGACAAAAAGCAATTTTCAAAGCATTATTTGATGGTTTTTTATCAGATACCTCAGAAAATACAGCAGAAGCATATACAGAAGCATCACAAATATTTATTAGTAATTTTAATAGTGCATATGAAGTCCTTTGCCCATCTCTAAATGCCGATGAGAACTTCTTTCTTACATCATATAAAATGAAGAAAAATAAAGTATCTAAAGCTAAAAGTGTGGGTAATGAATTCTGGAAAGGTATTGTTATCAAATACAATGGTGAAATTGATTATTCTAAAGCTGCCGTTGCCATACTCAGTCAGGTTATAAATGATATTATATTTTATCTACAGGAAGATGGTAGTGACAAACAATTTCAGTTCACCGCTTATAATAAATTAGTTTTAAGGCATAAACGATTGATTAATAATTTAGAGTTTGAAGATGAACTCTCAGATGAAGAAATGAGAGAGCTTGCTGAGAAAATTGTTCTGTCGAAACAGAAGGAGTTAACCCGCTTATTACCTTAAAATAAATATGTTCAGTTGGAAAATTAGGAAAAATATATCAGAATAAGAAAAAAAACATCCGCTGAAAATCAGGGAAACGGAGCGATAGCGAAGTGATGATTTTTAGTCCGCAGTAGGCCACAGGGAAATTTGCAGATTCGACGTGTGCGATAGCACGCGAGAGAAGCAAAAATTTCATCCCGATAAGCCGTCAAGTCAGTGAGGTAGCCTTAACGTAGCGGCTTTTGTGCGGAGTTGAGGCGGACGCAGGACGTACTGGGGCACTTAATTAATTCGCCCGAGCGGAATGAATCTTTGGACAAGGATGTCCCAAGATGATATGAAGCGAGGATGGCGCGCTAGAACATTTATATCCCTATGTTTAATTCTGAGGGTAGTAGTTCATTTAAGTGCACTATCTATTACCTGAATCAGTGGCTTTAAAGAATATAATATTCATATCTAGCTGATATGTAAGGCTATAAATGGTAAAATAGGGCTCTTCTAAATTTCACCCACCGAGTGAGAAAAGCAAAAATATATTCTCGAACAATCAGGTACTGAAACCTATACCAGCCACGCAGGATTATCATTAATTGGCTTGTGTTTAAATAAGCATGGAGATATAAATTAAGCGCTCAAACATATCCCTTTACGGCATGGAATATCTCACAGCGATATCATTAAACCGTACATGGGTACACTTAGCTCAGGCAAAAGTGATTTTGAGGCAATAGAAAACTATCGTGAAGATAAGCTCTTCAAAACCTCACTTTCGATTAAGCAGATTCCGTCTACCTCACGCCTTAGACAGCGATTGGATGAGTATCGGAGGGAGTGCCACCTATCTGCATAGAAGCAATATAGATGTTATGGCGAATGCAAAAGTCCCTGTAACTCCGTTAAAAATGGGACACGTTGCATTAGATATGGATGTGTACCCCATGAATAATAAGAAAACAAAAAAGGACGGTGTTTCTAGAACCTACAAGGGTTACGATGGCTATGCTCCAATTGCTGTGTACTTGGGAAATGAAGGTTGGTGTCTGGCGAATGAACTGCGCGAAGAGAAGCAATATTGTCAAAGTGAATTTCAATACACCTTAGAGCGCGTTATTCCTTACGCGAAACGACTACTTACCCATTTTAGTACGCTATATCTTAGATAGTGGGCGTGATGCCCTTGATACCCGTATTTAGTTGAGTGGTGATACACAAATAGACTACTTGCTGAAAAGGAATCCCAGAAGACAAAATTGAAAGGTAAGAGTGCGATAGCCGTTGCCGCCAATTTAGTGGCAGGAAAAGGAATTTTAATGGAGAAGCATTATGGGCAAGAGGCTATGCGGTATCAACGGTAGGTTTTGAAGAAGTATAGATCAAACTCTATGTTCGAAACCAAGAGCAATTGGAAGGAAAGGGTTCAGACGAAGATGGCGAGTTTTAGTCGCGAAATTTAAAAAAATCACCGAATTTTAACATTGGCAGCCCTTGGGGATGCTCACAGCCGTCAAGCCTCCCGCTCTGCGGGAGCGTTATGACTATACCTGATTACCTATGGATAATTAGGCTATATAGCTTTGCTGTTTTATAGTGAGTTAATTTGGAATAATTTTATTGATATAGGCAATTTAAATAACTAAAGTTTCGGAGTTCATTCTACCCTCAAAAAAGGTTGCGCAACATTGATTTATAAAGCCTCAAGTCTAAGTGTCTTTAGGTCAAGTTGAAGGACTTGCACAAAAAAGCATTGTATGTGTGT
>JAKIVF010000040.1 GCA_021647145.1 Methylococcaceae bacterium
AAATGAAATATTGATACAATGAAAGAAAAGGTTGATTTAATCATTTTTGATTGGGATGGAACATTGGTAGACTCTATTGACTGGATTGTTTTGTGTTTATCAGAAGCCGCAGAAAGTTGTGGATGCGAAGTTCCCGAAAACCAAATACTAAAAGATACCATTGGTTTAAGTATAGAAAGGACGATGACTAGGTTATTCCCGAAAATATCCCCCCAAATTAAAGCGCGGTTAATTTCATATTATCGTCAGAAATATCTGTCTAAACAGATAACAAAAGATGATTTATTTGTAGGGGTTAATCAGATGTTGATAGAACTTAAACAAAAAGGATATCAACTAGCAGTCGCTACAGGAAAAAGTAGGCTAGAATTAGATAAGGCGATGCAAGGTACTGGGTTGTATGATTTTTTTAATTCTACACGAACCGCAGACCAAACGGCATCAAAACCTCAGCCAGATATGCTGGATGAAATTATTGAAGAAACAGGTGTTAGTAGAAAAAGAGCTGTGATGGTTGGTGATTCTGTCCATGATATGGAAATGGCAATTAACGCAGGTATAGCGATGATAGCAGTTTCATGTGGCGCAAATACTTATGATCAGCTACAGCAATTTAATCCACTGATAAATTTACCACAAACGACTCAAATACTAGATATTTTATAGGTTAATAGTAATGGAAAATCAACAAGATAATAATACGGATGTGAAGGATGCTAATCATAACTCAGGATGGGAACGGGAGATACTAGAAAAAGTAGCTTTAGCCGCAGTAACTGAGCAGCGAACAGCTAGGCGGTGGAGTAATTTTTTTAAAATATTAATGTTTGCATATTTAATTACAGTGGGAGCAATGGCTTTTTATCCTACATTCAGTAAAGGAATAAGTAGCAGTGATGGAGAACATACTGCAATAATTGATATATTGGGGGTTATTGCTGAAAGTGAAGCGGCTAATGCCGAAAGTATTATTGATGGCCTAAGAGATGCGCTGAAAGATGAAAAAACAAAGGGAGTCATTCTAAATATTAATTCACCAGGGGGCAGTCCTGTGCAATCAGCTTATGTTTATGCAGAAATAAGGCGACTTAAAGAAAAACACCCTGATATACCCATATATGCTGTAGTAAGTGATATTTGTGCTTCTGGGGGATACTATATTGCAGCCGCAGCAGATAAAATCTATGTCAATCAGTCAAGCATGATTGGCTCGATAGGTGTGATCATGAATGGTTTTGGATTTGTGAACGTAATGGAGAAACTAGGTGTTGATCGCAGATTATTAATAGCGGGTGAGCATAAAGCATTAATGGATCCATTTTCACCTGTGAAACAAGAAGAAACTGTCCATATGCAAGCTTTACTTAACGAAGTTCATCAACAATTTATTGATGCAGTTAAAGCGGGGCGAGGTGACAGGTTAGTTGAAACCAAAGATATGTTTTCAGGTCTTGTTTGGACTGGGTCTCAAGGCATTAAAATTGGGTTGGCTGATGACTTTGGGAGTGTTGACTCTGTTGCAAGAGAAATAATAGGAACTAAAAAGAAACTGAATTTTACACCGGAAGAAAGGTTAATTGATAAAATTGCAGGTAAATTAGGTGCTTCTTTTGGTCATGCATTAGGAAGTGCAGTTAATAGCTTTTCAATGCGATAGAATTAAGAGGTAGGTTGTAAGTGTGATTCAGTCTGGATTCAGTCTGAATTGGTTACTATCTGTAGAAAATTGATAATAGTCCATTTTAAATGGAGATGATTTCTTTACAGGTAGTAATGCAAACATATACTAAAACTTTTTTATTGGCTTTATTTTTGTCTACTTCTGTTTTTGCCGGATCTGAGCTTACGTTTTCTATTTTGACCTTAGATCAGGCGACACAAAAAGTAATTGAAGAACTAAAAACTAAAGTTCTTGGTGCAAAAACAGAATCAATAGATGGAAAAATTGTACATGTTATTAAAGTACTTACAGACGATGGGCGGGTTCAGCATCTTAAAATAGATGCTGAGAGTGGTAATATTAGCAAGTGAGGTCGTTGTGCGCATTCTAGTTGTCGAAGATGAGAAAGTTCTGAGTCAACAAATTCAAGATTTTTTTAGTAAAAAAGGATTTGTCGTAGATGTTGCCCTAACAGGGGAAGATGGGTATTATTTGGCAACCGAATACCCAATAGATATTGCGATAGTTGATATTGGTTTGCCTGATTTTTCTGGTATAGATTTAATTACACGATTACGAAATAATGAAGTTGCTACTCCTATTCTATTGTTAACCGCAAGAAATCGATGGCAAGATAAAGTCGAAGGGTTGGAAGCTGGAGCAGATGATTTTTTACCCAAACCTTTTCATTATGAAGAGCTTTTAGCTAGGGTAAATGCCTTGCTTAGAAGATCTCGAGGTAAAGCACATCCAGTTTTATCATTTGCAAATATACAGCTCAACACAATGACACAAGAAGTGTTGGTTGATGAAAAAAAAATTGAGTTAACTGCTTATGAATATAAAGTATTAGAATACTTGATGTTCCGTAAAGGCGAAGTGGTTTCCAAGTCAGTATTGACAGAGCATATTTACGACGAAGACTTTGACCGTGACAGCAATGTACTTGAGGTTTTTGTCGGCCGCTTACGTAAGAAACTTGACCCACAAGGATTAACAAAACCAATCGAAACATTAAGAGGAAGGGGATATAGAATTCCTTTAGAAACTGAGTAATATGTTTAAGGGTGGGTGCCTGTATTAATTGATGAGCGGGAAATTGAGAGTCAAAATATTCAAGATCAAGGCGAAACCCGCATGTAATAGCATGCTATTGCGGAGGATTTCAACGCAAAGATTGGGTGTTTTGGCTCTCAATGTCCTCGTCCACAATTAATAGAGGCATCCTCAGGTGAAAACTAATTCTTTAAGCTTTCGCTTATCAGTATCTTCTGCTTTTGTTTTGACTGCTTTTTTCTATTTGGTTGTCTTTGTTCTGGAACAAAGCTATAGAGAAAGTACAGAGAATGCCTTAAAAGAAAAACTTCAAATTCATATTTATTCACTTTTATCCGTTGCAGAATTAGTCGATAACGGTGAATTAAAAATGCCAACCATTCTTCGGGAACCTAGATTTTCTAATCCCGGATCTGGGTTATATGCAACCATTAAGCAAGCAGATAACGTGTTAAAATGGCGTTCACTATCAACTGTTGGTATAGAGTTGCCATCTTCTGATCGGCTTAAGCCTGGTGAAGCAGTATTTGAAAAAGGAGCCGATGGTCGATTTTTCCTGAGCTATGCTGTTATTTGGGAAAATGAAGCGGGATTAGAGCAGTATTATATTTTTACAGTTGCTGAAGATGATTTGTCCGTGAGTAGTCAGATAAAGCATTTTAGTGATACGTTAAGGGCTTGGCTGTTATTCGTAGGTATCTTTTTGGTGTTAATTCAGTTTTTGGTATTGCGTTGGAGCTTAAAACCATTAAGATCAATAGTTGAAGATTTAGATGAAATTGAATCAGGAAATAAAAGTCGATTAGATGGTGAATACCCTTCAGAGTTAAGAGGGCTTGCCGGCAATCTTAATGTGTTAATTACTAGTGAGCGTGCTCATTTAGAACGTTATCGTAATACGTTAGCTGATTTGGCTCATAGTCTAAAAACCCCTTTGGCAATTTTGACGGGATGTATTGAGCCGGATGATGCTCATAAAAAAACAGCGACAGAGCAAATTTCGAGAATGAAAACAATTGTTGAATATCATTTACAGAAAGCAGCTGCAAAAGGGCAAAAACAATTAACAGGAGAGATTGACCTGTCAATTATTTTAGAAAAAATTATTTTGTCATTGAAAAAAGTATATTGTGATAAAAAAATTAAATTTTCCTTTAACCAGAATGATAACTGCATGATGTATTGCGAAGAAGGAGATATTTATGAAATTGCAGGAAATTTGCTGGATAATGCTGCTAAATGGTGTAAAACTAATGTAAAAGTAAATTTAACTAACTTGGATAAGGATGATAATTCACTGTTTTCTGTGATTATACAAATTGAAGATGATGGACCAGGGATTCCAAAAGATAAGCTAGATATTATTTTGCAACGAGGAGTTCGCGCAGATGAACATATTCAGGGGCATGGTATAGGAATGGCTGTTGTTAATGAATTAACAGAATTGCTAGAAGGTAAATTAGTTGCAGGAAAAAGTGAAACCTTAGGAGGAATGAAATGGCAGGTTTATTTGCCGTAAATTTTCTTTATTTTTAAAAAGGAAAGGTTGTTTTTTAAAACAATGGTTGCCTAAATTTTTTAAATAAAGCATAATAATCCATTCTTTCAGCCTCTAGCTGAAAACATTATGGTAACTGTGTTGGTCCTCTCGCAACGATACGCTGCAAACCCCGCCAGGCCCGGAAGGGAGCAACGGTAGTGGCGGATTCGTGTGCCGGGGTGTGGCTGACACAGTTTCCGCCCAATCTTTTTTTACCACCCTAAGAGTCACCAAATGGCTTATCAGGTTTTAGCAAGAAAATGGCGTCCCCAGAGTTTTATCCAACTTGTTGGCCAAGAACATGTTAGTCAATCATTATCTAATGCGTTGCTACATGATAGATTGCATCATGCCTATTTGTTTACAGGAACCAGAGGTGTTGGTAAAACAACAATAGCTAGAATTTTAGCAAAAGCAATTAATTGTGAGAACCTTCAGGAATCAAATCCTTGTGGTGAGTGTCAGGTCTGTGTTACTTTTCAAGAAGGGCGGTTTCTAGATTTAATAGAAGTAGACGCTGCATCTAGGACAAAAGTTGAAGATACCAGAGATTTACTCGATAATGCACAGTATGCGCCTAATCAAGGAAGATACAAGATCTACTTGATTGACGAAGTCCATATGCTTTCAGGACATAGTTTTAATGCATTACTAAAAACGCTGGAAGAACCTCCTCCACATGTGAAATTTCTATTAGCAACTACAGATCCTCAAAAAATACCAGTTACAGTTTTATCTCGATGTTTGCAGTTTAATCTTAAGCGTTTACTCCCAGAGCAGATTGATGCACAAATGACTTACATTTTAGGTCAGGAGCAGATAGACTTTGAACCTTCAGCATTGAAACTGTTATCTCGTGCAGCAGATGGTAGTATGCGAGATGGTTTAAGTTTATTAGACCAGGCTATTGCATTTGGAAATGGTGAAGTAAGGTTGGAAACGGCTACTCAAATGTTAGGGACAGTTGCCCAGCAACCGGTTGATGACATCCTGCTTGCTTTAGCAAATAATAATGCGGTTGAGCTATTACAAAAAATATCAGATATTACTAAGCTAACCCCTGATTTCTCTGAGATTTTACAACAAATTTTGAGGGTATTTCATCGGATTTCTTTAACCCAGACAATTTCAGGTTTTATAGATAATGAATTCGATTCTGATATTATTGCTCAGCTAGCAAGTACGTTGTTAGCAGAAGATGTACAATTATTTTATCAAATTGGTTTGATTGGACAACGAGATTTAGAATTAGCACCTGATCCTAGGTGTGGATTCGAAATGGTCATGTTAAGAATGTTAACTTTTAGGCCAGTATCTGATTATTCGACAAAGACAAAAATTAACTCTGTTATTAAAAAGCCTGAAATACAAGATATTAGGCAACTAGAACCTTCATCGATAAAAAGTAAATTAGCAAGTAAGGCTATTATAGAAGAGCCAGCGACAGTAAAACCACAAGTACTCTCAGTTAATAATTGGGCAGAGATGGTTGTGGCAATGCGCTTGAAAGGAATGACGCGAGAACTAGCCAATAATTGTATTCTAGAGGCAATAGATGATAATACTTGCACTTTGGTTTTAGAGCAGAATCATACGCATCTGATCAGTTCTCGCGCAAAAGAAAATTTACAGAAGGGATTGTGTAGTTTTTATAATAAAGAAGTTAAGCTAAATATAAAAACTGAAACAGTAAAAAAAACCACACCTGCTCAAGAGATAACTCAAAAGCAGGTAGATATGCAACAAGCCGCAGTTGACTCTATCAATGAAGATGAAAATATTCGGGCTTTAAAAGAACATTTTGATGCTAGAGTGATGCCAGGTACGATTGAACCTCATTAAAAAATAAAAGTTGTGGAGATAATATGAAAAATGCACTGGGTAATATTATGCAGCAAGCCCAAAAAATGCAAGAAGATGTTAAAAAAGCACAAGATGAACTTGCAGCAATGCAAACTGTGGGCGAATCTGGTGGTGGTCTAGTATCAATTATTATGACTGGAAAGCGAGAAGTGAGAAAAGTCACTATTGATGACTCATTACTAGGTGATGATAAAGATATGTTAGAAGATTTAGTCGCTGCTGCAGTCAATGATGCCGTACATAAAGTATCTAAAATGAAGAAAGAAAAAATGGCTGAAGTAACTGCAGGAATGCCACTGCCCCCTGGGTTTCAAATGCCATTTTAATGCAAGACCAAGGCTTGTTGGGAGAGCTAATTAAAAACTTGTGTTGTTTGCCAGGTATTGGCCCAAAATCTGCCCAGCGCATGGCATTTCAATTATTACAAGGGGAAAGGTTGGGGGCTGAGAAACTTGCGAATACCCTCCTCAAGGCGATAGAAAAAATTGGTTATTGTCAACAATGTAGAACTCTAACAGAAGAAGTGCTATGCCATATTTGTTCTCAAACGTCTAGAGATCAATCGGTCTTATGTATTGTAGAAAGTCCTGCTGATGTCTGGGTTGTCGATCAGGCAACTTTGTTTAAAGGGGTTTATCATGTATTACATGGACGATTATCTCCACTTGATGGCATAGGGCCAGATGAACTTGGTTTGGACTTACTTGAACAACGTTTTTCTCAAGGAAAAATTAAAGAAATTATTTTAGCAACTAATGCTACTGTAGAAGGAGAGGCGACCGCATATTTTATTGCAGAGCTTGCCAAAAAACACCAAGTTCAAGCCAGCAGAATTGCTCATGGTGTTCCAATGGGTGGAGAGCTTGAGTTTATTGATAGTGGAACTTTATCTCATGCTTTTAAGGGGCGGAATGATATGATTTAGGTTTCTAAATTTGTTATACCCTGAAAGAGATGCTATCAATTAATAAAAGATAGTTTTTATATACCATTAACAGATTATGGAAGGAGTTAAAATGACCGCTTGTTTGTTTTGTAATATGGTGAGTGGTGAAATTAAGCCCGATACAGTTTATGAGGATGAGAATATCTTGGCATTTAGAGATATCAATCCACAAGCCCCTGTACATATTTTAATTATTCCGAAAAAACATGTAGCAACTTTAAACGATTTGGATAATTCAGTTTTAGGAGGCCAATTGCTACGAACAGCAATTCAAGTGGCTAAACAGGAAGGGTTAAGGGAAAAAGGCTATAGAACTGTTTTTAATTGTAACGAACAGGGTGGTCAGGAAGTTTTACATTTACATTTACATTTGTTGGGGGGAAGACAGATGAAATGGCCTCCAGGTTAAATTAGAAATAGAGTTTCTCGGTTGGTTAAAAAGAAGTTTTTATTTTTGAAAAACTAATAAGCGATTATTAGCAGGCATGGAAAAATCATTTTTTATGCTTAACTTAGCTGTTTTAGCTAATTCTTCAATAGCTTCAATATCACGAATGCCGCTCTGAGGGTCACGAGTTTTTAGCCACAAATCAAATTGTTTATTGCTATCACTAGTGTAGCACCCGTTATACTTGAATGGTCCGTAGATGCAAATAATAGCTTGGTCGTTTAGATAGTTTGCTAAATTAGAAAAAAAACATTTAACTTCTGGCCAATGCATAATATGTAACGTGTTGGCTGTAAATAAAGTATCAATAGACTGGCTAGGCCATTGTTCATCGGTTACATTCAAAGCTTTACAGTTACACAGGTTTGTTAATCTAACTTCTTTTATCCGGCAATTAATTCCTTCTATATTTTCTTTTTTATCAGTTGGCTGCCAGGTTAGATGGGGAAGGTGATGGGCAAAGTAACATGCATGCTGACCGGTTCCGCTCCCTATTTCCCAAACAGTTGTAGACTTAAGAAAAACTGTTTCAATAATCTGTAAAATAGGCTGCTTATTATTTTCACAAGCCTGAGAAAACGTTTTATTCATTTGAAATGATAATAAAGAAAATCAATAGTATGACAGAAGTACAAGCACTTTGTTGGAACAGTCTTGTGCAAGAAAAAGATCCGTTTCTTCGTCATGAATTTTTGCTTGCTTTGGAACAAAGCAATGCAGTATGTATTAACACTGGATGGCAACCTCATCATCTATTAGTATTCGATCGGCAAGTATTAGTTGCGGCAATGCCGCTTTATTTAAAAAACAACTCTAGAGGAGAGTATGTTTTTGATCAACAATGGGCTGATGCTTACCATCAATCGGGCATGGAGTATTATCCAAAATGGGTTAATTCGATTCCTTTTACACCCTGTCAAGGCCAGCGATTATTGATTAAATCGAACGCTATTTATTCAACAGTCATTCAGCTGTGTCTAAAAACTATAAAAGAACTGTCTGAACAACATAATGCCTCAGGCTTTCACTGTTTATTTCCAGCAGCAGAGCAAGCAAAAATGTTACAGGATCAAATGCTTATTCGTCAGGGCGTTCAGTTTCAGTGGTTTAATAAAGGTTATCTAAATTTCGAGGAGTATCTTTATAGCTTTACATCCAGACAGCGTAAAAATATAAATAAGGAACGGAGAAAAATTACTGAACAAAAAATTAGTTTTCAACAGATAATTGGGCTGGAAATAACCGAGCATCAATGGCAGGTTTTTTTTGATTTTTATGAGATGACTTATTTAAAACGAGGCCAATCTGCTTATTTGCCCCTTGAGTTTTTCAAGCTACTGGCAGAATCTATGTCAGAACAAATATTACTCGTTTTTGCGATAAAAAATAAATCGTATATAGGTGCTGCACTTAGTTTTATTGGGCAAAATACTTTATATGGGCGATATTGGGGCTGTTATGAAGAATATAAAAACCTTCATTTTGAAACTTGTTATTATCAGGGGCTTGAATATTGTTTTGAACATAAGATACTGCGGTTTGATTCAGGTGCCCAAGGTGAGCATAAGATAGCTCGAGGGTTTGAGCCCATCACAACCTATTCTGCTCATTGGATTCAAAATGTCCGCTTTGCGAAATTAATTTCTCAATTTTTAGAAAGAGAAGCTAAATTTATTCAACAATACAAACATGATTGTTTCAATTTACTTCCATTTAAAAGTAAAGATTGTGCTTAAAAAATACAAGGATTTTATTAGTCGTTGAAAATAAGCTATAAATACATGCCCCTCGAAATATCTGGCAGTATTTCTACAACAATAGATGTTTTGAATGCTGAAAATGGATTTAGGAAAAGAAGCTTTCAAGTAGAGCAATGCAGGGCTTTCGATGCTTGATTTTTTTCTTGCTTAGATTTTACGCAAAACTCTTGTTTGGCTGTTTTTTTAGGTTAATCAATTAGATATATTGTTGCTCGCGGTTCTAGTCATTAAATGAATGATTGAATTTTGAATAAAAGTAGCTTTTACATTAAGTAAAGCTATTTAAAATAGATATAATATTCTTTGTATAGCTTGTCGTTTTCCTTTAACATTAAACTTAAATTTTGCTTTTAAACCTTCTAAAGAAGCTGTGTTGAATATAAACAAGGAAGGCTCTGTACTTTAGTATATATAGGAGTATGTCTTGGTGTGCAATATGATAGAGACACAGTTTTTTAATGAAGGAGCAATTATAGAGATAAAAAAATGTAGTCTTTCTGATCTTTCTGATCTTTCTATATGTAGATGTATGCTTTAATCAAAAAAATTAATTAAATAATCAAATGGTATTTCAGATTCATTTATTACTTCTTGGCTTTAGCCTGCATGGTTTTAAAGTGTTGGTAGCACAAATAAAAAACTATGCTTTTGATGTGTCGCTGGAGCAAGATAGTACATCAGTATCCAGTAAAAAAACAAATGCAATTATTATTGATTTTGATAATGAAAATTTAGATGAAATATTGGAATCATGTAAAATAAACTTTCCTGACCGATATATTATCGGGTTGAGCTCCATTGCAGTTATTATAGATTTAGATCATGAAAATTTAGATGAAAAACTGGGTTTAGGCAGAAAAAAAATACCTCGGAAGCATCTTGTTGGCTTGAGCTCCATGCCTATTGAATTAGATAAAGTTACTATTCTTAAAAAGCCAATCAATCAAGCAGAATTAAGAACAGTACTTGAAGGGCTTGGCTGTAAAAAGGCAGTTTTTCAAGAAAAAACAAGAGAAATAAGGGCTATATATTCAGACCCAGAATCCAGCTTACATTATTCGATCAAGAACAGTTTTCAGGAATACCTTATTAGAGCCAGAAAATTACATCTTGAAGTTAAACAACCGGTTGAATTAGTATTTTTGAGTAAACCAGTGCTCTATATATTCAACGATAAAATAAGTACTTCTTTATCAAAAGACCAATTAAAGCATCTCTGTACATTAACGGTTCAAGAACATTCGATTTCTATTAATTTATCGAAAACACCACCACATGGACTACAAAGTAAAGAGGCAGATTATTTTATTTCTAAAATTATTGCTTGGTCTTCCCGTGGACGATTGCCTTATGGAATAAATTCTACAGATATCGTTCGAATGCTTCCTTCCGAAAAAGAAATCACTTTAACAAAAATAAAAGGTTCTGATTCAATAAAAACACTTTGGGCAATGACTAGTTGTAGTTTACAGAAAACGGAAGATGTTCTAGAAGTGTCTCAAGCTAGTTTGTTTTTATATTTTAGTGTTATGTATGGATTGGATTTGATTGAAGTGTCTTCTGATCAACCACCGCCTAACAATAGTACAAAAAGTAAAAAAAAATCATCTAAATCAGGCTGGCTAGGAAAGTTTTTTTCTAAAAAGACCTTAATTCCCAATTCAATTTAACATAACAACAACGGCAAAGATTCATGGAAAAAACACAACTTGATATACTTTGGGTTCTAATCGCAGCTATTTTAGTACTGGGAATGCAAGGAGGATTTTTATTTCTTGAGGCAGGCATGACTCGCAGCAAAAATGCAGCGAATATTGCGATGAAAAATGTGACGGATACGGTGGTCACGGTTCTAGGGTTTTGGTTTTGTGGTTTTGCATTTATGTTTGGTGGTGGTCAAGAAAGTAGCATGTTCGACTATTTTTTTGTATCCATCGGGCAAGGCTCTTCGCCATGGAATACTACTTTTTTTCTTTTTCAAGCATTTTTTTGTGCAACAACAGCAACGATTATTTCAGGTGCTGTTGCTGAACGTGTTCGTTTTATTACTTATCCGATTATTACTGCAATAGTTGTTGTACTTATTTATCCTATCTTTGGACAATGGGCTTGGGGAGGTGCATTAAATGGAGATGTTGGATGGTTAGAAAATATCGGCTTTGTCGATTTTGCAGGATCTACGGTTGTACATAGTACTGCAGGATGGGCATCGCTCGCACTATTGATGATTATCGGGCCTAGAATAGGGCGTTTTAGAGGGCCTGGAGAAGAGCCAAGAGAAATGGCTCAATATAATTCTTCAATGGCTATGTTTGGCGCACTAGTATTATTTGTTGGTTGGTTTGGCTTTAACGGGGGGAGCGCATTGGCGATGAATTACCAAGTGCCTGGAATTATTGCCAATACTATGCTTTCAGGAGTCTCAGGTGCTGCTATCGTAGGTGTTTTGAGTTATTTGAGAACGGGATATACTGATGTGGCTCAATCGATGAATGGGTTGCTTGCAGGACTTGTTTCCATAACAGCAGGTTGTTATGCCGTTAGTGCGCCCGAGGCAGTACTGATTGGCTTGGTTGGTGGTGTTTGCATGATTTATTGTGAGAGGCTACTGATTCAATTTCAAATTGATGATGCAATTAGTGCGATACCAGTTCATTTGGCTTCAGGTATTTGGGGGACTATAGCAGTTGGGGTTTTTGGAGATTTAGCGACTTTAGATACAGGCTTAACTCGTTTTACTCAAATTATTGTTCAAATAGAGGGTGTTTTAGTTTGTGGGTTATGGGTGTTGCCAGTGAGCTACGTCCTTTTTAAGGCTTTAGACTCTGTTTTGCCTATTCGAGTTACACCGGAACAAGAAAATATTGGGCTTAATATATCTGAACATGCCTCGTCATCTGAATTGATTCAGGTTCTGGATATGATGGAATTACACAAAACGCTGGGAGATACATCTGTTCGCTTGCCTGAGGAGCCTTTCACTGACCTTGGGCAAATAGCGAGTAAATATAACGAAGTGATGGCATCGTTAGAGCAAGCTTCCGAACGAAACAAGGCTAGCTTAATCAGTAAGAAAATAGCTATTATTAATTTTGACAGTAAAGGAGGGATTGTAGGGTTTGATATTGGGGCAGAAAATTTATTCAAAATGAAATCAGAGCAAGCACTTGGTCAGCCAATTAATATTCTTTTTGCTGATGGGCATAACAATCTTCCCTTAGATAGACCGAATAGCCTTATGTTTGGAATTACTAACCATGCGGCTGGGTTTCGAAAAGGACGAATGTTCCCAATGCAATTTTCTTTTTCCAAAGCCAGGGTAAAAGAAATTGATTTTTTTACAGCAACCTTTGCTGAATATAAAAATGAATCAGAAGAACGTCTTCAAGTAAATAGTTCGTCACCTGCTTTTGCTCAACCTCAACAACAGGTTAATGCTGGGATTGGAAAGACTGTTCAAATAGGGCCGAATAATACCCTTACGACAACGATAACAATGAAGTGGGACAATGATGGTAAAGGTTAAGGAGGCTGTAAGAAATAACAAATACTACTGAAATGCATAAAAGCATAAGGGGCGTTAAAGTTATTTCTTATGCGCCCTTAGTGGGAAATAGATATGGAATTGAATTTTAGGTGTTGATAATGATTTTTGAATATGTCTCATACGTTAAATAAGTTAAAGCAATCAGAAATTGACCGGGGGCTTCGCAAGAGGCAGGGTAAGAAAAAATCACCTTCTCAGGGCACTTTTTTAGTGTTTTTTGTATTTATTATTTCTGGTCTTTTATTTTTTATAAACTATGGAAAAGATTTTTTTTCTAAACAACAATTATCATTTTCTGATCAGACTGTTGATCAGAGGAAAGATGTGCCGAGTTATCCTGAGCTAAAAAAAACAGAAACTAAAAATAATGTAGAAGAAGAAATAAGTGTAGCTGCATTTATCACTCCGATAAAAGAAAAAGATTTAGAAACTAATGTTGTAAAAACAAAAAAAACTATTTTATCAAAACCAAAAAGCAGTAATGAGTCTATAAAAAAAATAAAAGATAAAAAGAAAACGGAAGATACAAACAATAAATTAACTACAACTGTTAAAAAAACTATTCGTGTCAAGAAAGTTCCTACTGTTGCTAGAGGAAAGAAAAAAACAAAAAAATCAGCTAAGCCTATATTGTGGAAAAATTTATCTTCTGGCTTTAAGGATAGCATGCCAGAAATGGAGCTGAATGGGATTATCTTTTCAAAAAAAGAAAAGAACAGGTATGTCTTTGTTAATATGATAAAATACCATGTAAACGATGTTATAGAATCAGGGCCGACAATAGAAGAGATAAGTAAAAATTTTATTGTTTTACATTATAAAAACAAGAAATTTACATTACCTTTAAAATAATACTCATTAAAAAATTCACTGAATTTTTCTATTTATTAAAACGACAAGCTTTAGTACATAGAGCGCCCTATTTCGGTATAATTGTATAAATAAATTTACCCTAACGTTAAGGTTAAGGGTGTCAGTAAGAAAGTATTAGGTGAACTGGAGTTGTTAATGAATAAAATGTTAATTACGGATGGCTCGGATCAAGAAGATATTGATCCGCTTGAAACACAAGAATGGATTGATGCTTTACAGTCAGTAATAGAAAAAGAAGGAAAAGATCGAGCACATTTTTTGGTTGAAAATTTATTAGCTACTGCAAGAAAATCCGGGTCAGATATTCCATTCAGTGCAAATACTGAATATTTCAATACCATTCATGTAGAGCAGCAACCTCAGTTTCCTGGTGACACCACAATTGAGCAAAAAGTACGTTCTTATATTCGCTGGAATGCCATGATGATGGTGTTAAGAGCAAATAGAGAGACTAATGTGGGCGGGCATATTGCCAGTTTTGCTTCCGCTGCGACGTTATATGATGTTGGGCAAAATCATTTTTGGCATGGCACATCTGAGGAACGGGAAGGTGATTTGATCTTTTTTCAAGGCCATTCGGCTCCTGGTATGTATTCTTTGGCTTTATTACAAGGGCGTTTATCAGAAGATCAACTGGATAGTTTTCGTCAAGAGGTTAAGGGTAATGGTTTGTCTTCTTATCCTCATCCATGGTTAATGCCTGATTTTTGGCAGTTCCCTACTGTTTCTATGGGACTGGGTCCCATTATGGCAATCTATCAAGCTCGGTTTATGCGTTATCTGCAAGGGCGTGATTTTGCTGATACTTCTGAACGTAAAGTATGGGCATTTTTGGGTGATGGTGAAACGGATGAGCCTGAGTCGTTGGGTGCTATTGGCATGGCTGGTAGAGAAAAATTAGATAACCTGATTTTTGTTGTTAACTGTAATTTACAACGGTTAGATGGCCCTGTTAGAGGTAATGGAAAAATTATTCAGGAACTTGAAGCTGAGTTTCGTGGTGCAGGCTGGCATGTCATCAAGTTAGTTTGGGGGCATTTATGGGATGCTTTATTAGCAAGAGATAAGGACGGACACCTTGCCAGGCGAATGATGGAGTGTGTGGACGGTGATTACCAGACGTTTAAATCTAAAGATGGTGCTTATGTTCGGGAGCATTTCTTCAATACTCCAGAACTAAAAGCGATGGTGAGTGATTATTCAGACCAGGATATTTGGGGTTTAGATAGAGGAGGGCATGACCCTGCTAAAGTTTTTGCAGCCTATCATAAGGCAGTCAACCACAAAGGACAGCCCACTGTGATTTTAGCTAAAACCATTAAAGGTTATGGCATGGGGTCTTCTGGAGAAGCGCAAAATACTTCGCATCAACAGAAAAAAATGAGCCAGGAATCACTGCGTCGTTTTAAAGCTAAATATGATTTACCTGTAAAAGATGAGGAGCTGGAAGGATTACCTTATCTTAAATTTGAAGAGGGATCGGCGGAGTTAGAGTATATGCTTGGGCGACGCAAGGAATTGGGTGGGTTTATTCCATCAAGACGCACACAAACAATCCCTTTGGATATCCCCGCATTGGCTGATTTTAAACCATTATTAGCTGGGTCTAGCAAAGGAAGTGAAAGCTCAACGACGATGGCCTTTGTGCGCATGCTAGGTATTTTAATTAAAGATAAAAATATAGGTAAGCGTATTGTCCCCATTGTTCCTGATGAATCAAGAACTTTTGGTATGGAGGGTATGTTTAGGCAACTCGGTATTTGGTCGCAGGTCGGGCAGTTGTATACGCCACAAGATGCCGAACAATTAATGTACTACAAAGAAGATAAACACGGCCAAGTCATACAAGAAGGGATTAATGAAGCAGGTGGTATGAGTGACTGGATTGCTGCTGGCACTGCTTATTCAGCACATGGTGTGCCGATGATCCCTTTTTATATTTTCTACTCCATGTTTGGTTTTCAACGTGTTGCAGATCTTATCTGGGCGGCCGCTGACCAGTGTACAAGAGGTTTCTTACTTGGAGGAACTGCAGGTAGAACTACTTTAAATGGAGAAGGCTTGCAGCATGAAGATGGGCATAGTCAAGTCTTTGCTGCAACAGTACCTAATTGTGTTTCTTATGACCCGACTTATGGATACGAAGTCGCTGTTATCATTCAAGATGGAATGAGGCGAATGTATGCAGAACAAGAGAATGTGTTTTATTACATTACAGTCATGAACGAAAACTATGAGCAACCTGCTTTACCTAACAGCGTTGAAGAAGATATTTTAAAAGGCATGTATTTATTTCAAGAAGGTGCAAAAAATAAATCGCCACGCGTTCAATTATTAGGTTCGGGTACTATCTTCCGTGAGGCAGTTGCTGCAGCTGAGTTATTACGTAAAGATTGGAAAGTAGAAGCTGATTTATGGAGTTGTCCTAGTTTTAACGAATTAGCTAGAGATGGTCAATCGTGTGAACGCTGGAACCGCCTGCACCCCACTGAAACGGCTAAGGTAGCACATGTTGCAAAATGCCTGGAAAATGCTAAAGGACCGGTTATTGCAAGCACTGATTATGTTAGAGCATTTGCTGAACAAATCAGAGGATATATATCGGCACCTTATACAGTATTAGGAACGGATGGTTTTGGTCGCTCAGATACGAGGGAAAACCTGCGTCGCTTCTTTGAAGTTAATCGCTACCATATAGTTCTCGCTGCCTTAAAGGGTTTAGCTGATAATAACGAATTTGAAGTAGCTAAAATTGATGTGGCAATTGCTAAATATAATATCAATCCTGAAACTTCAGCGCCTTGGCTAGTATAAGAGTCTAAATAATGAGTGAATTAATAGAAATAAAAATACCTGATTTAGGTGGTGCTGACGAAGTTGAAATTGTTGAAATCTTAATTCAACCTGGTGATGCCGTTGAGAAAGAGCAAACTTTGGCAGTCATGGAAAGTGATAAGGCAACCATGGATCTACCTGCGAGTATGCCAGGGACAATTCAAGAGATTATCATTAAAGTCGGTGATAAAGTCTCTCAAGACTCTCTAGTTGCTATGTTAAGACCTGCTGTTAGTGAACCAGCTACAGAAATGACGGCAATTAAAGAACCGAAAGAAGTAGAGCCGAAAATAGAACAAATTAAAGAAGTAAAAACAGAGGATGAAGCTAAACCTGCTATTGATGAAAAAAAGAAAGAAACAAAACCAATTGTAGCTGTTACTAGTAACGGAAATGCTCATGCAACACCGGGTGTCAGGATGTTTGCCAGAGAATTAGGTGTTGATTTAAATAAAATACAACAAGGAAGTGGTCGGAAAGGTCGTATTTTACGAGAAGATGTACAAGCTTTTGTGAAGAAAGTCATGGCGGGTGGTTCCGCGCAAAGTAGTGGTGCAGGTATTTCTCCGATACCAGAAGTAGATTTTTCCCAATTTGGTGAAACGGATATTCAGCCCTTAAGTAAAATTAAGCGTTTAACTGGCGACCATATGGTACGTGTCTGCTTAAATCTTCCAATGGTTACTCAGCATGATGAAGCTGATATTACTGATATGGAAGATTTTAGAAAGTCCAATAATGCAGCTAAGCCAGAAATAAAGTTAACAGGCTTGGTGTTTATCATTAAAGCACTGGTTTCTGCTTTAAAACAATTTCCGCAATTTAATAGTTCGCTTTCTGCAGATGGACAATCATTAATATTTAAAAAATATGTCAATATTGGTATCGCTGTTGAAACCCCTAACGGACTAATGGTTCCGGTTATTCGTGGAGCTGATGCTATGAGCTTAAATGAATTATCAGAACAATTAGTCGAGTTAAGTGGCAAAGCCAGACATGGAAAGCTACCTCCAGCAGCCATGCAAGGGGGGAGTATGTCCATTTCAAGTTTAGGTGGGATTGGTGGTACGGCTTTTACTCCCATAGTTAATGCACCGGAAGTAGCCATTTTGGGAGTTAGTCGTTCTAAAATGCAACCCGTCTGGCAAGGCAATGAATTTGTTCCGCGACTGATGCTTCCATTAGATTTAACCTACGACCATCGCGTGATTGATGGTGCAGAAGCTGCTCGATTCTTAGTTGCTATTACCCAGTCTTTGGGTGATATTCGTCGTTTATTATTGTAGAGGGAATTTCGATATGGCAGATTTACATGCAGAAGTTTTAGTTTTAGGCGGTGGGCCAGGGGGATATACTGCGGCATTTCGAGCAGCAGATTTGGGTAAAAAAGTAGTATTGATTGAGCGTTACCCCGTTATTGGTGGAGTTTGTTTAAATGTTGGGTGTATACCCTCTAAGGCATTATTACACATGGCGCAGATTATTCATGAAGTCGATGAAATTGATCATCATGGAATTAGCTATGGAAAGCCCAGTTTTGATTTAGATAGAATTAGAAGCTGGAAAGAAAGTGTGACAAAAAATTTGACTACCGGCTTGGCTGGTTTAGTTAAACAGCGCAAAGTAACTTTGATTCAAGGGACAGGAGCTTTTGCTTCTGCTAATTCAGTTGTTGTCGAGTCGGAAGAGGGGAATCAAATTATTACTTTTGACAATGCCATAATTGCCACAGGTTCTCAACCCACTAAAATTCCTGTTTTTCCGAATGAAGATCCAAGATTATGGGATTCTACTGATGCCTTAAATGTGCAAGAGGTACCCAAGAAATTACTCGTGGTTGGTGGTGGTATCATTGGCCTAGAAATGGCAACGGTCTATCATGCATTAGGTTCAGAAATTAGTATTGTTGAATTAATGGATCAGATTATTCCGGGTTGTGACGCAGATTTAGTTAGGCCATTAACAAAGCGAATTAAAAAACAATATAAAAATATTTGGCTAAAAACTAAAGTTGATGAAATTAAACCACTAAAAAAGGGTTTGAAAGTTACGTTTTCTGGCGATAATGCACCAGAGCCAGAAACGTTTGATGCTGTTTTAGTTGCAGTGGGTCGTAGACCGAATGGATTGAAAATTGGGGCAGACAAAGCCGGTGTTAATGTAGATGAAATGGGCTTTATCAAGGTAAACGATCAACAAAAAACAAATATTAATCATATCTATGCCATAGGTGATATTGTAGGGAATCCAATGTTGGCACATAAAGCAGTACATGAAGGAAAAATTGCCGCAGAAGTAATTTCCGGCATGAAAGTTGGGTTTGATGCACTAACAATTCCATCAGTAGCATATACTGATCCAGAAGTCGCATGGATGGGCTTGACAGAAAACCAGGCAAAAGAAGAGGGGATTGAATATGAAAAAGGTGCTTTCCCCTGGGCTGCAAGTGGACGTTCTTTAAGTATTGGTAGAAATGAAGGGCTAACTAAAATTTTATCTGAAAAGGATACAGGAAGAATTTTAGGAGCAGGTATGGTTGGACCTAATGCGGGTGAATTAATTGCTGAGGCAGTATTGGCGTTGGAAATGGGAGCTGATGTAGAAGATATAGGCTTATCAATTCACCCTCACCCTACCTTATCTGAAACTTTTGCCTTTGCAGCAGAAATGATCACAGGTACGATTACCGATCTTTATGTCAAGAAAAAATAAGAGAAGACTATGTCAGTGAATGATCAAGATTTTAAAAATGCGCTTAAATTATGGGCCAGTGGTGTTACTGTAGTTACTGCAAAAACAGAAAGCCACGGCTTAAAAGGTATGACAGCGACTTCATTTAGTAGTGTGTCGATGGAGCCTCCACAAATTCTGGTCTGTATTAATAAAGTAACGGATACAGGAGAAGCTGTTTTAGAAGGTAAATCTTTTGCTGTTAATATTCTTAAAGCTAATCAGCAGGAGATTTCTAATCAATTTGCTGGTGGAGCAAGCCAAGAAGAACGTTTTTCTAATATAAAATGGCATGAAGGCGAAACTGGCTCACCTATTTTTGATGATGCATTAGTTACATTAGAATGTACTGTGGTGCAACAAGTGTTAGCTGGAACGCATTGGGTAGTCATTGGTGAAGTACAAAAAAGTGAATGTCGTTCCGGTGAACCATTGTTGTACTACAACTCAGCTTATTGTGGCGTAACCTCTGAGTAATAAATTTAATTTGAAACTTTAATTGTTAATGGTAATGAGGATCTTATTAAGCCCTCACACTCTAGAAAAATCGTTCAACAAAACGGGCGAGATTATAAGTAAAATCAAAAAAATGTAGATTTTGGTTGCCGTTTCTTTGGCAACCCACCCAACGCCTTTCCAGCTAACGATGTTTGGTCAACGATAAGCTGTTAGCCCATCCTATATATCTATTCAGCCAGAATTAACAGAAGTATCCGTATGATATTAGTTTTATTTTCTTATACAAATTAAGGTATAAAATCATGGTGTCATTATTACGTTATTCTAGATTAGCTTGTTTTATCTTTTGTAGTTCATTTTCAGTGCTTACGTTTGCAGGTTTTGATGCTGCACCAAATTGCGGGGGCAATTACCAGATTCCTGATAATCAGTGGCGACAAATTAGCTTGCCTTGCTATCATAATGAAATAACTACAGTTAGTGGTATTTTTGGTGATGATATTCCAGGTACTTACGGGATAGACTGGAGCTTGTTTCGTTTTGATGCCACAAATAATCAATATGTTGAGCTTGCTCTGACTGATGAATTAGTTTTAGGGGTTGGTTATTGGATACTTCAGATTAGTGGAATTGAGCAAACTTTAGATATGCCCACGGGAAGTGAGCCATTAAGAGATGAGGATGATTTTTTTATAGAATTAATAACTAAACCTATAGCAAGACAATGGAATATGGTTGGTTATCCATATTCTACAGATAAGCCACTGAGTGATTTGCGTATACTAACAGTTACGTATACAGAGAGCTGTATCGGTTCTAATTTTATTATTAATTCTAATTTTCTTATTGTTTGTGCGCTGGACTTGGACACGGCTAACAACGAGAATATTATATACAACCAAATATGGAATTTTAACGGAGAAAGCTATGAGATGGTCAATACAAATAATGACTTTAATTCGTGGAAAGGATACTGGGTATTAACTCTTGAAAGTGCAGATGACATAAGTCCTAGAATTTTTTTTCCAGGATTTAATAATAGGAAGGGTTCTAGAGTATTGAAATAGATTATTTTGTAGATTTGGTTGTCGTCTCTTTGACAACCAAGTGCCCTTTTGCTATAGATGTTGGGTTGTCGCTAGAGCTGGTAGCCTATCTGACCAGTTCTTTACCTCGCTTTTAATTACATCCGGTTCACCCAACCTTCATTAGTTGATGAATGAGGAAATTCAACCTCTGTTCCACTTACATGGAGGTAAGTGAAGAGCGTAAGCTTTGAAATTCCTGACACTAGTTTAAGATATTTCTTTCCACTCATTCATAATAAAACCCTGTATCGGTTGGTACTGGGTTTTATAAGACATTTTTCCACAATGTTTAATCCAGTAGCCTAAGTAAACAAACTCAAGTTCCATTTGTAAGGCATGCTCAATTTGCCACAAAACGGCAAAGGTACCTAGGCTGTAGTTAGAAAATTTAGGCTCAAAAAAAGTATAAACAGCGGATAATGCATTATCCAGTAAATCTACAATAGCAACAGCTGCGCATTTATCACCTATTGAAAACTCAACGAATAATGTATTACACCACTGACTGCTTAAAAAATTAATGTAGTCTTCTTCAGTGGAATTTGCCATGCCTCCATCTTGGTGTCTGTCTTTCTGATACCGCATATACATATCGTAATGTTCTTGCTCAAATTGCGCAGGTTTGATAATAACACTAGTTTTCAGGTTTCTTTTAAGACATCTTTTTTGGTTTTTACTGACTTTAAATTGTTCAACAGCAATTCTGGTAGGGATACATTCTGAACAAGTCGGGCATCTTGGCGCGTAAACCTCATTACCACTTCGTCTGAACCCTTGTTCTATAAGCTGACTGTATATTGTAGTACTTTGTGAAAAGGAAGGGTGGACAAATGCAGATTGGGCATTTCGTTTATCAAGGTAGCTACAAGGTGACTGGTCTGTTACAAAAATAGGAATAGAAATCATTTTGGCATCCATGCAGTTTTGCTTGGATGAACGGGACAATGATGCTGTAATAAAGATAAAAATTTTTCGCGATCAATTTCTTCTGCACCTAAACTACTCAGGTGGTTAGTGTGAACCTGACAGTCAATGAGCTGATAACCCCATTCAGAAAGTTGATTGACTAAAGAGTGGAAAGCTATTTTTGAGGCATCTGTTTTTTTGTGGAACATTGATTCACCAAAAAAAACTTGTCCGATGCTAATTCCATATAAACCACCTACTAATTCATTATCAAACCAAACTTCACAAGAATGGGCAATACCTTGTTGATGAAGTTGTGTATAAGCTTGATAAATCTCCTCTGTAATCCAGGTTCCATCCTCTTTTTTTCTGGGTGCAGCACAATGTTGCATGACTTGGGGAAAAGCTTGGTCATAGGTCACTTGAAAATTTCCTTTACGAATGGTTTTTTTTAGGCTTCGAGATATTTTTAGATTTTTTGGGAATAAAACTAAACGAGGATTAGGAGACCACCATAAAATAGGTTCTCCAGAACTATACCAAGGGAAAATCCCTTGTTGATAAGCATTAATAATTCGTTGAGAAGAAAGGCAGCCTCCAATCGCTAATAAACCATCAGGGTCTGTTAAAGCCGTTTCAATAGCAGGAAAACTTTGATTGGGTTGTAACGGATCGAGTATGGGTAAATGCATGATTTATCTTGTATTACCAATATACATTTTTGTTTTGAATTATTGTAAGCGGATTTGTTAGGCTGGCATTTTTATCGTTAACCCAACAATAAAAAAAAGTGTTGGGCTAGAGATAGAGCTGTTAGCCCAATTTTCTGAATATATAAATCTAATTGTAGACATAGAGGGACGAGAAAAGTGTATACAAACGCCTAGTATTTAACTTTCTTGTTCATCAATAAATTTTTCAGCATCTAAGGCTGCCATACACCCAGCCCCAGCGGAAGTAATAGCCTGTTTGTAGACTGAGTCCATTACATCACCTGCAGCAAAAACACCTTCAACGCTTGTTGCTGTAGCATTTCCGCTAATTCCACTATGAACCTGAATATAACCATGATCCATTTCAAGTTGACCATCAAAAATACCGGTGTTGGGCGTGTGTCCAATGGCAATAAAAACACCATGAACATCTAAGTCTTTGCTTGAATCATCTTGTGTACTTTTGATTTTAATACCGGTGACACCCATGTCATCCCCAAGAACTTCTTCAAGCGTATGATTCCATTTGATAATTACATTTCCATTTTTTGATTTTTCAACTAGTTTATCTGATAAAATCTTTTCAGAACGAAATTTGTCACGGCGATGAATAACAGTGACTTCAGAAGCGATGTTAGAGAGATATAAAGCTTCTTCCACTGCTGTATTTCCTCCGCCAATAACTGCAACAGGTTTGTTTTTATAGAAAAAACCATCACAAGTTGCACAAGCTGAAACGCCTTTTCCTTTGTAGGCTTCTTCTGATTCCAGTCCTAGATACTTTGCTGTTGCTCCCGTTGCAATAATTAATGAATCACAGGTATAAACCCCTGAATCACCCGTTAAGGTGAATGGGCGAGAAGAAAGGTCAGCAGTATGGATATGATCAAAAATAATCTCGGTATTAAAGCGTTCTGCGTGTAAACGCATACGTTCCATTAAATCAGGGCCTTGAAGACCTTCAACATCACCGGGCCAGTTATCTACCTCTGTTGTAGTCGTGAGCTGACCACCTTGCTGCATCCCCGTAATCATTACTGGATTTAGGTTTGCTCTAGCAGCATAGACGGCAGCAGTATATCCCGCAGGGCCAGAGCCAAGAATCAAAAGTTTGCAGTGTTTGGTGTCACTCATTAATGTTCTCCAACAAAAAAGTTAATAACGTTAATTATACTTCAGTTTTTAATCATAATAAAAAAACCTAGTAAATAGAATGAATTGTGATTACATATGAATAAACTTTAGTCATTTAATGTAAAATATAGGATTATTGATCTATAATTATGTTTTATTAGATTTTTTTAATAGCGTTATGTCAGCAGTAATGGAAGAAAAAACAGTACGTGGTTTACGTGAAATTGCATTGATAGGTTTTATTACCACGGCCTTATTTTTGTTAATTGCACTAGTCAGCTATAGCACTGAAGATGCAGGGTGGACTCATAGTGGGTCGGTAAAGGTGATTAATAATGCCTGTGGTGTTTTTGGTGCCTGGATTGCTGATTTTGGTTTGAGTATTTTTGGCTTAATGGCTTATTTATTTCCCATTATGTTGTTCTGGAGTGGTTATCTTCTTTATTCTCAGAACGAGCAAAAAACCGCTAAGGTTACTATGGCTATACGTTGGGTTGGTTTTATTGCTACGGTTGTTTCTGGTAGCGCAATATTTTATCTGCACCTTTTACGGATAAAGCTTGAGTTACCAGGAAGTACCGGTGGTGTGTTAGGACAAGAAGTAGGCAGAGCCTTACTGGTTACATTAGGGGATTCCGGAGCTACTTTATTATTATTAGCTGTTTTTTTTGGTGGAATTACACTTTTTACAGGACTTTCCTGGTTAGCATTATTAGATTTTGTTGGGAAACATACCCTTTCTTTATTTAATAAAATATTTCAACAAGGGGTGTCTCGATATGATTTATACAGAGATCAACGCGCAGCCAAACCAACTCCAGTTAAACGAGAAGAGCCAGTTATAGCTAAAAAGTCTAAAAAAGTTAAAATTGCACCAACGATAAATCCATTTAAAAAAAATGTAAAAGCAAGTAAAGAAAACCAGATTGATTTATTTGAAGAACCTTTCGATTCATCAGCCTATGAAGGTAAGTTGCCACCCATTGAATTACTTGATAAACGTAAAGTTTCAGTAAAAGGTTATTCTGACAGTGATTTAGAAGAGATGTCACGCCGAGTGGAGGATGTTTTACAAGATTTTAACGTTGTAGTTGAGGTAGTTGCGGTCAACCCTGGTCCTGTTATTACTCGGTTTGAGTTGAAATTGGCAGCAGGAATAAAAGTTAGCAGAATCAGTGGATTATCAAAAGATATAGCAAGAGGCTTATCCGTCACAAGTGTGCGGATTGTTGAAGTCATTCAGGGTAAATCAGTCATCGGTTTAGAAATCCCTAATCAACAACGTGAAATGGTCTCTTTACGTGATTTGATTGCAGCAAGAGGCTTTGAAAAATCAAAATCTAAGCTTACTTTTGCTATGGGTAAAGATATTGCTGGCATTCCCATTATGGCAGATCTAGGAAAAATG
The DNA here is from genome assembly GCA_021647145.1 of Methylococcaceae bacterium. Lineage (GTDB taxonomy): Bacteria > Pseudomonadota > Gammaproteobacteria > Methylococcales > Methylomonadaceae > QPIN01. The sequence continues at coordinate 24,967 of JAKIVF010000040.1, forward strand.
CCACATGCTTTAGTTGCTGGTACAACAGGCTCTGGTAAATCAGTTGCCATTAATACAATGATTCTTAGTTTGCTTTATAAAGCAACTCCAGAAGAAGTTCGGATGATTATGATAGACCCAAAAATGTTGGAGCTATCTGTTTATGAAGGAATACCGCATTTATTAACACCCGTTGTGACTGATATGAAAGATGCGCAAAACGCTTTGCGCTGGGCTGTTGCTGAAATGGAAAGGCGTTATAAATTAATGTCTAAACTGGGCGTGCGAAATTTGGCAGGCTTTAACCAGTTAATTAAAGATGCAGAAAAGAAAGGTGAAACAATACGTGACCCTTTGTTTCAATTGATAGAGCCTTTGGCAGAAGGTGAAGAATTTCCTGTACTTACACATTTGCCTAGCATTGTCATTATTATTGACGAATTAGCAGATATGATGATGATAGTGGGCAAAAAGGTAGAGGAATTAATTGCTCGCCTAGCTCAAAAAGCAAGAGCTGCGGGGATTCATTTAGTTCTGGCAACTCAACGCCCCTCAGTTGATGTGTTAACGGGATTGATTAAAGCCAATGTTCCAACACGAATTTCTTTTCAAGTATCCTCTAGAATCGATTCTAGAACAATTTTAGACCAAGGGGGGGCTGAAGCTCTGTTAGGAAATGGAGATATGTTATTTTTACCTTCAGGAACCAGCATTCCGATAAGAGCACATGGCGCTTTTGTTGATGACCATGAAGTGCATAAAGTCGTTGAGTTTCTTAAAACAACTGCTCCAGTAAATTATCTGGAAGAAATAACACAAGAACGTTCAGATACGGGTGATTTTGTAGCAGAAGCAGGAGGAGAAGAAATGGACGCTCTTTATGATGAAGCTGTGATGTTTGTCACTCAATCAAGAAAAGCCTCTATTTCTAGTGTACAGCGTCGCTTTAAAGTGGGTTATAACAGAGCTGCTAGAATGATAGAAGATATGGAAACTGCTGGTGTTGTAACTTCACCGGAAGGGAATGGCTCAAGGCAGGTGATAGCTCCACCACCACCCAAAGATTAAGGTGAATACCACGGTTATTGGTTTATTTATTGTTATATTAATATCAACCATTGCCGGGTGGATAATTAACCGCTCTAAACAAGTTGAAAAACCAGTTAAGGTGATGTTGTTTGTACTCTATTTTTGGGTTTTTGTATTTATTCAACTTGCAATCTTTAGTGTTTTGTATCATTTTGGTATTTTGGATTCTGTTATAAAACGGTTAGGTTAATCATTATTCCAAAAGATATAAATTCTATTTTTACTCATCTCTACATTTCCCCAGCAGTTTCTGCACTCTACTCTTACATCACTGCCAGTAGTTAATTATGTTTTGAATAGAGTTATGGACAGCTCTATTAATTGATGAATTGAAAGATTGAGTCAAAAATATCCAATCTATGCGTTGAAATCCTTCGTATTTTGTTAATGTCATAGATGAAGTTGTATTTGTTAATGGCGAGAAAAATCCGTGGATAGTAAAGACTGGTTATCAGCTAATTCTTAAACATCAGATTTGATTATATCTCCAACTGTATCGGAGTATTAAAATATATAGTTTCAACATAGAATATATGAATAAAAAATAATATAGTTAGCCTGATATATTATTAACACTTTCAAAGCCAATTTAATTATACATTCTTGGTTTTCTGAAGCTGACTTCTAAATTTCAACATTATTGGATTTTGCGATTGTGTCAGTAATTCCTTGAATAGTCCCGATTCAGTTATTTTCCCCTGATTTAAAATTATTACCTGCCTGGCAAAGAAGGTGGCTTCAAAAGGGTCATGAGTAACGAGAATAATAGTAATATTTTGCTTGTTGGCAAGCTCAACCAATTGTTTCATCAAGTCATATTTAGTCACAAGATTTAATCCTGAAAAGGGTTCGACTACGGCGTTTTTCAAGCTAGTTGTCGCCTAAAGTTGTAAAATTATGCCGCCTCTTTTCTTTCCTTTTCAGCTTTTTGATTATCTGGGTTTAAATGCACTTCTTTAATCTTATCCCAGTTTCTTATTTCA
>JAKIVF010000041.1 GCA_021647145.1 Methylococcaceae bacterium
TCGCCATTCCCGAAGTCTTTTATCGGGAATCTATTATTGTTTGTTAGATTCCTGCTAAGAGAATGCAGGAATGACAGGGTGTTTAGTAGGGTGCTTTTAAAGTGGCTGAGACTCATGGGTAATCAGGTAAACCTTTAAGAAGTCTAAATATAGTATTTAACAGTGTGGTTATTTAAAGTGTCTCTATTTAAAGACACTGATAGACTAATATTCTTTACCTTTATAACTATTCCTGAAAATAATTTATTATTTATCTTAGCTATTTTTTTTATGAAAAATATATAACTAGTTGATATATATCCGTTAAGATGTAATTATGAATTCAGGGTGCGTAATGATTTTTTTTAAAGAGGTTAAAAAAGCTTTTTTAGTTAAAAGAAAAAAATCATATCAAACCTGTACAAAAGCTGAATATAATAATTTTTTATTAATTTATTCATCGTCTTTCAATAATTTTTTTATAAAAGTCTCAAATTAGCAACAAATTTTTCAGGAAAAAGTGTTTTTCTAATTTCTACTCATTTATATCTAGTGATATGGTTATTACTGCACAGGACAATATTTCATAATTTCAAAGAGTTAATTATCAATTCTTGGGTTATGATGTAGTTTTGGCTGTTAGCTTAAACCCTCAGCTTCAAAAGGGAGCATTGATGCAGGGTATGGTTTTGCAAGTAATTTCATCTATACAATTGTATTTGATGCGTTTGTATTTTCTCTTGATTTTGATAGGAAATGCAGAGCCTATTCAACTTGGAGGTATTCATCTAATATTATTAATAATCAATCATATGGTTTTACTAGAGAAGGGTGCTGATTTCTAATAATGTCTTTTACAAACAAGGCTGAGTCCCATATTGTTCGATATTCCCCCAAAATAAAATTGCTGCCACCGGCCTTTTGATTGAACAAGTATTAGTTAAAGACAAAATAGCTTTAGCTTCTTTACTTTTCCAGCGAATTTCTGAACCACAAAGACGTTGTTTAATCAATGTCCTGCAATCGGCCTCGGTGACGCCTAGTTCTATGGGTAATTGTTTTTTATTTATGTTGCATAATCCATCAAGTAACAATGGTTAACAAAATAAGTCAATGCCGTGTCAAGGTCTTCTTTTATCGATTTTGTCAGGCTTGTTTTCTTGGTAAGCCTGTGCATTTCATCAATCATTTTTTCAGCAGCTCCTGAGTCATGCTTGAGTTGATTACAACGCTTATTTGGCCAAATTCCTCGCTTGGATTTATCCGTTTTTCCTGGATAAGCTGTGTAGGAAACGGTTGGCAGATATTCAGTCACATGAAAATTGAGGTGTCTTTTAATATACAAGAGAGGTGATTAATTATTAGTTACCTTACCTGGAATCTAGCAACAAGATCTTGAAGACCCATAGCCAACCGTGACAAGTCCACACTTGCAATAGAAGTTTGCTTTGCACCTATTGCTGTCTGTTCAGTCATTGTGTTGATCTGCGATACATTTTTGCTGATCTCACCCACCACGACACTCTGCTCTTCGGCAGTACTAGAAACTTGAATACTCATATCGTTAATCCGGCTAATGGCTTCTGTGATGGTAGACAGAGCTTCCCCTGTTTTTGATGCCTGCTCACTTGCACTATATGCCTTATCCTTACTATGATTCATGGCTGCTACCGCCTGGCGAGAGCCGCTCTGGAGCTTCTCAATCATTTGGTTGATCTCTTCAGTAGACGCTTGAGTCTTGCTGGCAAGGTTACGCACTTCATCGGCGACTACGGCAAAGCCACGACCCTGCTCACCAGCACGTGCTGCTTCGATGGCCGCATTCAGTGCTAGTAAATTTGTTTGTTCGGCAATTCCTTTGATTACATCAAGCACGGAACCAATTTCATCACTGTGTTGTTCCAGTTGCTGGATAACACTGGAGGCACTTTCAACCTCTCCGGCAAGTTGCTGTATCTGCCCGATGGTTTCTGTCATTGCTTGCAGTCCTATTGTCGTTAGATTATTTACTTCGGTTGCTGCAGTGGCTGTACTTAAGGTATGGGAAGCAACATCCTGAATGGTGGTACTCATTTCTGACATGGCAGTTTCTAACTGATTGGTTTCAGCCAATTGCTGATCAACTGCTTGGGTGGTTTTTTCAGTGATGACGGATGTTTCTTCCGCCGTAGTTGCCAGCTGAGATGTAGTATCAACGACCTGGTTTATGCTCGCTTGGAATTTCTCCAGTAAGGAGTTAAAACTATTAACCAATTGATTCATTTCTGGACCACTATAATTATCTAGGCGTTTTGCTAAGTTCAACCTACCATTATCTAAATTAAGTGATTTTAAACCAGTAATAATCTCACTCAATGGCCGAAAGATCATTCCAATAATAAGCCAAATAATTATAGTCGTAATTATAATCGTTAATATCTGTAAAAAAACGGAAAAATGTAACCAAAAATCTGAAGCATTACTGGCTTCATCTAGAAAATTTGAAGTTCGTCTATCTAATTCATCAAAAAAACGGCCCACAGGGGACATGATTTTTACTACTTCTTTATGATAGTTATCATCAAACAATATTCGTAATGAAAAGTGTTTTAATGATTCGTCTAAAAGAGGCACAAATGGACCTTTAACAAACATTCCCTGTCGAATGCTCTCCATTGCCTGCGTTTCGGTTTTAATGAGATCGTTTGATGCTGCACTAGCTTGAGATAACAATTCGAACTCTTTATCAGAAAATTTTAACTCACGCATGATTTCGAGTTGCGCTTTGTTCTGGTTAGGATAAAGCTCTCTATTGACAGAATCAGGGCGTGGGGTTTTACCATTTCGCCAGTTAACTATATCAAAATACTTATTCCAATATCTTTGCTCTCCCGTTGCAACATAGGTTCTGGCTAAGCGCGTTAAATCCATTGAGGTCTGACGAAACTCATCTGCAAGTACAAATGACAAATAACGCGCCTTCCCAGCTTCTAACTGCGTTTCATTTTTAAACACCGCTTGGATTTCGCTCATTATACCCGAGAGTATAAAAAAAACAGCTAAACCTAATATACTAAGTATTCGCGTTTTTATATTCATCCTGTATATTTCCTCTCATGATTTTGATTTTTTAGACTCATTTTAGTAATGGACTATTAATTTACCTTTCTTAGAGTATAGTAGATATTTTTGTAAATATTGTATCTGACTAATAAGCAGAAAAAGGTTCATATTACCGTGTTGAATGTAAAAAATTACGCTAAAGAAATCATTGAAAAAGACTAAAAAAGGGGGTTATAAAAAATACTGAAAGAGAATAAAGAAAATCTATAAGTAGATTAATTCTACTTTTTTATATTATTTTAAAGCCATATGAGTACGTCTAGCATTAGCCCTCTCCAATTAGGGCTAATTCGTTCTCATTCTGTACCTTATGTCAGGTAAGGATTTTTAGAGTTATTTGTAATTTTCAAATAATCTAAAACAACTCTAGTATTTTTATTTAACTGCCTCATTTTTTTGAAATTCCTTTTACTGTTTCCCATTTAATGAGGCCAATAACAAATCGTCTGATCCGAGTCATGTTTTCAGATCCATTCCTCGTATGATGTGAGCTAGACCAAGCCGGACACAAAATATAAAGTAACCTAAAAGGATAAATGTGTCTAAAAATGAATAATCCAAGTAAAATATTTTTTATATAACTTGTTTTCTCATAGAATTGGTGCCTTAAAATCGTAACATACTTGATTATTGCAAATTCTGGGCGAATGATTGCCCAGATGATAGTTAATGCAGGATATAGTGTTGTTGTCATTGATTGTTTTTCTGATACAGACACACAAGCACTAGCTTTAGAATGTATAAAGGTTAATAGTTTAGCCCTAGAGCATATAAAACCAGCGGTTAGTATTTTAACATCCAGATATAAATTATCATTTGCAATAACTGGTAGTGGGTTTGAACGGTACCTTTCTAGTCTAAAATACCTTTACCAAAAGCTGAAAGTTCTTGGTAATCCACCTAATGTTTTTTTTTCAGTTCAAAATAAAACTCATTTTTTTTCTACATTAAAATGGCTAAAAATTTCATATCCAGAAACTTCTTTTCAAATACCTAAATTAAATGAGGGTTGGTTAGTAAAACCTATGAAAGGAGAAGGGGGGGTAGGTGTTAAGAAATTTAAGGGATCTAACAGGAATAATAATAACTGTTATTGGCAGCGTTATATAAATGGTATTCCTTTATCGGCTCTATTTATAGCAAATGGTTTTAGTTTTATAATTTGTGGTTTTCATAAACAGCTAGTTGTTAGTATTAATGATAATGAGTTCATTTTTTCTGGGCTTATAAGTTATCCAGAATTAGATGGCGAAATTAAGATGCGACTAAATAACTGGGTTTCCAGTTTAGTAAATGAGTTTGGTCTGATAGGGTTAAATTCTGTTGATTTTATATTAGAAAATAATCAATGTTATGTTTTAGAAGTCAATCCCAGACCATCTGCCAGTATGCAATTGTATGATGCTAATTTAATTATCGGACATATTAATAGTTGTTTAAATAAGTTGCTGGATATAACAATAAATCTGAAGGAATATTGCGCTTATCAGATTGTTTTTGCTGAAACAAATTTGATAATAAAAAAAAATATTCAATGGCCTAAATGGACAGCAGACATTCCACACGAAGGGGTATTAATTAACACAGGAATGCCAATTTGCAGTATCATTGCTCGCGGAAAAAGCGAACAGCAGGTTTTAGACAAGTTGCTGTTAAAGCAACAATTAGTTAAAAAACTTATAAAATAAGGTGGCATAACATGCAATACTCAGCGAGTGTTAATAAATTAACTCAGCCTTTAGTACAAGATCTGATTGATAATGCTGATAAATATAGATTAGGGATACAAAAACTAGGAAATGGCTGTACTATTATTGATGCAGGTATTAATGCACCTGGGGGATTAGAAGCTGGACGTATTATTACTGAGATTTGTATGGGGGGAATGGGAACAGTCACGCTTTCACAAAGTTCCTATACCGATAACTGGCCCTTAACGATTAATGTGCATTCGACCAATCCAGTTTTAGCTTGTTTAGGTAGTCAATATGCTGGCTGGAGTATGTCTCATGAAAAGTATTATGCGTTGGGTTCAGGCCCTGCACGAGCAATGGCAAGGAAAGAAAAAGACGGTGCTGATGTGCCTGTAGAAGAATTATATAAAGAATTAGATTATTCTGATAGTGCTGACTCTACCGCGTTAGTTATAGAAAATGACAAAGTTCCCCCTGTAGAAATTATAGAAAAAGTTGCCTCTGCTTGTGGTGTGTCAGCAGATAAATTAACTATTATAGTGACTCCAACGAGTAGTTTGGCAGGTGCAGTGCAAGTTGTTGGTCGAGTGCTTGAAGTGGCAATGCACAAAGCACATGAGTTGCATTTTCCACTAGAAAATATTGTTGATGGGAGTGGAAGTGCACCAGTTTGTCCACCACATCCTGATTTTGTTAAGGCAATGGGACGTACCAATGATGCAATTTTATTTGCTGGACAAGTTCATATTTTTGTAAAAGGCAGTGATGAGGCCGCTGAAAAATTAGCAAAAGAGTTACCAAGCTCAACATCAAAAGACTATGGGAAACCTTTTGCAGAAATTTTCAAAGCTTATGAATATGATTTCTTTAAAGTTGATGGTATGTTGTTTAGCCCTGCAAGTGTGATTGTTACAGCTGTTGAATCAGGTAAGAGCTTTCGTGCAGGAAAGTTGGATAATGCATTGTTAGATCAATCATTTGGTACATAATAATCTGTGAGACGCATAGCAATTTTTACTGATGACCCTGGTTGGCATGGTAAACAGTTGTGTTTGGCTTTTGCTAATAGAGGTTTTACTGGTGTCTATGTTTCTTTGACAGAATGTCGTATTAAACTGGATGCGAGCAAATTCCCTATTCAAATACCTGGATTTGAATCAGAGCTACCTGATGCAGTTTTTATTAGAGGTGTGCCAGGTGGTTCTTTGCAGGAAGTGGTTTTTTATCTGGATATATTACATGCGTTAAAAATTTTAGGTATTCCGGTATATAACGATGGCTACTCAATAGAAAAAAGTGTAGACAAGGGGATGACAAGTTTTTTGCTTAATAATGCAGGTTTAAATACGCCTTTAACCTGGGTGCTTAAAGATAGATTAGAGGCAATGGTTATCGCGGAACAGGAATTAGCACTAGGTCATCAGTTGATTAGTAAGCCTTTGTTTGGATCGCAAGGAGAAGGAGTCAGGCGACTTGAGAAAACTACGGATTTATTTTGGCTAACCAGTAGTAATGGTATCTTTTATTTGCAACGTTTTGTGGAATGTGAAGGGCAGGGTTATTCAGATATTCGTGTCTTTGTTGTGTACGGGAAAGTTATTGCTGCAATGCGACGATGTGGTAAATCATGGTTAAATAATGTGGCACGTGGCGCAAATTGTGAAGCATTAGAATTAGATGAAGAATTAAACACTCTGGCCATTCAGGCAACCAAAGCCTTATCAATGGATTATGCTGGAGTTGATATTATTAAAGATAAGAATGGGCAATACAGTATTATTGAAGTGAATAGTATCCCTGCATGGAAAGGCTTGGAAACAGTTTGTAAATATAATATTGCCGAAATTTTAGTAGATGATTTAATTGGGCGATATTTAAATAATAATAACACTACTTTAAAAATAGCCACGCTATGTTAAATCGAGAGCAAATGATAGATGCTTATAAAAAAGCATGTATTTGTGATGTGGAAGCATTTAAACCAGGAAATGTTAGTGTTTACAATGCTGGGCATGATATGAGTGTTGCTGATTTTCTACTCAGTGCAGAAGTTAGTGCTGAACCGATCACTAACCCTGATTATTCTTTAGGTGAAAAAATATTTCATGCGGTTAAAGCAACAAGAGACGCGGTTGGGTGTAATACAAATTTAGGTATTCTTTTACTTTGTGCGCCAGTGATTCAAGCTGGGCAACAAGTGGAAGAAAGGCAAAGTTTGCTCGAAGCCTTACGTTATGTTTTAGAAAATACTTCAATTAAAGATGCTGATTGGGTTTTTAAAGCGATTTCCTTGGCAAGCCCAGGGGGGTTAGGAGAATCAGCGGATCAGGATGTAAGTGAGCGTGCTAATGTTACCTTATTTCAGGCAATGGAAATCGCGCAAAATAAAGATAGAATTGCAAAACAATATGTAACATATTATAAAGATATTTTTAATTTTTCAATTTTAAGGTACAATGATGGACTAAATCGTTTCGGAAATCAGGAATGGGCAGCAGTCTTTGTTTTTACAGGACTTTTAAGTAAATTTCCTGATAGTCATATAGAACGAAAATATGGAAATGAGCATTCAGGATGGGTGCTTAAGAAAATTATTGCAGTCGACGATGCTTTGATAAATACACAGGATCCTGAACAGTTAGTACCTATGCTACATGAAGTGGATAGGGAGTTTAAGGAAAAGGGTATCAATCCAGGCACTACGGCCGACCTGACGGTGGCGACAGTATTTGTAGTAATGATGGAAGCATTTTCTGTTAGGTGTACTAGATAATGCATTCAAGGATAGGTAAACTTACTTGGTTTGGCATATTTAATGTCAATTAATACTTCACTTTTTTACAATAGGATCTAGCTAAATGGCTAAAATTAATAACTTACGCGTAGGCGAATCTTTAAATGGCGACGGAAACGAAGTTGCTCATATTGACTTAATGATTGGGCCTCGTGGTTCAGCAGCAGAATCTGCTTTCGCTAACTGCTTAACAAACAACAAAGATGGTTTTTCAAGTTTATTAGCTGTTGTTGCTCCAAACCTTTTGGTTAAACCTGCAACTGTTATGTTCAACAAAGTAACAATTAAAGGTTCTAAGCAAGCAGTTCAAATGTTTGGCCCAGCTCAACGTGGTGTTGCAATGGCTGTTGCTGATTGTGTTGAAGATGGAACAATCCCTGCTGATGAAGCGGATGATTTATTCATTTCTGTTGGTGTTTTCATCCACTGGTTAGCAGAAGACGATACAGCTATCGAGAAAAACAACTATGATGCTGTTAAAGCATCTATCAAAAATGCAATCGCTGGCACACCAACAGCAGCTGAAGTTGTTGCTAAGAAAGGTTCTGCAGAGCATCCATTTGCAGCAAACAAAGTATAATTAATCTTTAGATTAATTTTTGTTTGATAAATACCCCAGTTAGTTTTTAACTGGGGTATTTTTTTGTCTTATTTTTTTGATAGTGTTAGCTGTAATTGCACCAGAATGAAGAGCACTTGCAACCAGTGCATAGTAAATGCCTATTTTTTTGAGCGCCAATAAATCTTTTTCATTTCTTACCCCGCCGGCAGCAATAATATTCTTTTCTGGATGTTTTTGACAAAAACTTTCAAGCCTATTTAAATCAGGACCACTATTTTTTCCAACAAACGCCAAGCTCATAATAATAATATTTTGTGGCCATAATTTTGCATTATTAAGTAATTCTTTCGGCCCAATGTAACCTTGGTTAGGGAAAAAATCTAAAGAAAGGATATTGTTTTGTAGAAGGTAGCTTGTATCATACGAAATTGTTTCTTTTTGATATTCAGACCCAACCACTGATTTCTGATTTTTATATTGAGACTTTGATAGTTTTTCTATCCTTTTACCATTATCAATCCAAAATTCAATACCAGGGTGTTTACTAATAACCTGATTAATCAATTTATCGTTGCTACCTGTATTAGTAATAGCATTTAAGTCTGCAATATATACTATGCCGAAAGGATAAATAGATAAAAAACCTTTGAGAATATCTTGAAGAGAATTAGAAAAGCATAAAGTTGACTTTATCGGCTGATAGGTTTCACGTTTTCCCTGCTGGGCAGAAACAACTAATCCATTTTTTATGTCAATGACAGGGATTATTTTCATTAAGGTATTATAGAATTGGCTGGTGTAGTTTAGAAGCATAATAGCATTTAGAGAAATGAAAATATTGATTTTTGAATTTATAACAGGGGGTGGACTCGCTCAGAAGGATATATCCGAAGCATTATTTAATGAAGGGCAAATAATGTTAAAAGCTTTATTATCTGATCTTGTTTCTTTGCCGCATATTCAATTAACGCTATTACTAGATTGCCGTAATAGAGAGTTAGAAATCCCAGAAAAAATTAACGTTGTCTGGGTGTCAAATGAACAAAATATTGATCAGTTTTTACTTGAATTAATCGAAGCTTTTGATTTTGTATGGCCGGTTGCACCAGAAATGGATTTAGAGTTATATAAAGTGTCAGCTTCAGTTGAAGGAAAAGCCAAACGACTACTTAATTCCTCATCTCAAGCCGTTGCAATATGTAGCGATAAATTATTAACAGCTCAAATATTGAAAAAAAATGGCTTAGCTGTTATCGAAACGTATTTATTAGATAGCTTTTTACAGAGCATAGAGAGTGGGGCATGGGTAATAAAGCCCAAAGATGGCGTTGGTTGTTTAAATAGCTATTATATTTCATGCCAGAATGAGTTTGATCGAATAAATACTCAGATTGCAGATAAAGGTCATTTTATTATTCAACCTTATATAACTGGAGAGCCGCTTAGTCTTTCATGTCTATTTAAAAATGGGGAAGCCTGGTTAATATGTTGTAATAGACAGCAAGTTGCAATTAAACAAAAAAAATTTGAACTTGAAGCTTGTGAGGTTAATATATCGACTAATAAGCGTCAACTTTATCAGCAGTTAATTGAAAAAATTGCCCAATCAATTACGGGTTTGTGGGGTTACGTAGGGATAGACATCATTCAGTCTGAATTTGAAATGCCTTTAATTCTGGAAATAAATCCTCGGCTGACAACCTCTTTTTCTGGAATAAATAAGGCAACAGGCATAAATATAGGAAAAGAAGTGATTAACTTGGTTGATAACAAGCCTGCAATTCAGCATACTCGCAATAAACAAATTACAATTCAATTATAAGGAAAAATAATGCAACAAAGCATTATAGGTTGGGATATAGGGGGGGCACATATTAAAGCTGTTGTACTTGAGCCAAATGGAATGTTCTCTCAAATATACCAAACACCTTGTCCTTTATGGAAAGGAATAGGCTATCTAAATCGATCAGTAAAACAAGTATTATCAGAATTTCCACTTGGCGAATATCTTCATGTTATTACCATGACAGGTGAATTAGTTGATTTATTCGAGAGCAGAAACCAAGGTGTTGAGCAAATTATACAAGCGATGAAATCTGTTCTTTCAGAGCAATTTCTACTTATTTATGCGGGAGTTGATGGCTTTTTAAAACCGGACCAAATTAAAACACACCATCTTATTTCAATTGCTTCTGCCAATTGGCTGGCAAGTGCATCTTTAGTGGCGAGTATGCTAAATAATGGATTATTTATAGATATTGGAAGTACAACTACAGATATTTTAGTCTTATCAGGGCATGAGGTAAAAGCCATTGGTTTTACTGATTTTGAGAGGATGCGTTCTGATGAACTTGTCTATACTGGCATTATTAGAACAGCAGTGATGGCAGTAGCCCCGTCGGCCAATTTTCAAGGCCAGAAAATGGGATTAATGGCGGAGTATTTTGCGACCATGGCTGATGTTTATCGTTTAACAGGTGAGTTGAATGAAATCCACGATCAAACTGAAACAGCAGATGGAGCAGAAAAGTCAGTCGATGCAAGTGCAAAAAGATTATCCAGAATGACAGGGTATGAATATACAGAGGAAGAAATAGTTTTATGGAAACAGTTTGCTCAAGAAATAAAATCTCAGCAAAAAGATAAAATCAAACGCGCATGTGAAAGGCAACTTTCCCGGTATGTTATTTCAAACAAAGATTATTTTATAGGTGCTGGGGTAGGGCGGTTTTTGGTGAAACAAATTGCCGAAGGGTTAGGCTATCCCTATTTGGATTTTACTGACTGTTTAAAAAGTAAGCATAAGAACTTATCATTATCAATTGCAGACTGTGCACCTGCCGCTTCGGTAGCCATGTTGGTATTTTTGCAGACACAGACTCAATGATGTATTTTTTATTCGAGTTTTAAGTAGAAAAAAGCAATTAACTGGATACCTTGGGTCAGTGCGTATTCGTCGAAAAAGTAGCGTAGTTTTTCGGCAGATTAAACTAACAGGCTAATTTTTCTAGGATTATTTGAGCAACCTTTATGAGTCGTACTATGATACTTGGTGTATCAACACTTTTCCTAATTTTGCGAAGTATAAGAAAGGTTGATAGCCAATTTATTCAAGAGCAAAGCAAAATCTTCACGGAATATATTCTTGCGAGGAATTTCAGAATAGAAGCTATATGTTTTTGCTTTAAAAAATCTAAAAAACTTAGTTTAGGTAGAAAAGTTTTCCAGAATATGATTTATTTTATCAATCATTGTTTGGTGATTAAGATAGTCAATAGCAATTAAAAACTGCTGTTTATTATGGAGCAAACTTAAGGAAGGGTAAGAACGTATCCCCATATTTCTTGATAATTTAATTTCACTCTGCAATTCGTTTTTTATTGCCATACTGTCAAGGTCTTTTAAAAATTTAATTAAATCTAACCCGACTTCTATGGCGCATTCTTGAAGCGTTGTTTGTAATGATGGGTTTTTGGCATGTTTATAATATGCTTTTTGAATAGCATCTATTATTTTAGTTTCAAATTTGGAATCTTGTTTTCTAGCCGCTAAGATTGCTCTGCAAGCAGGAAAAGTCGAACGAAAAGGGGTGTTTAATTTCCAAAAGTCAAAATTAAACTGAATATTAGGAACAGTATTTTCTATTTGTCGCCAAATTGCCTGAATGTTTTTTTGTAACGCTATTGGCATAGGTTCTGTTGTATCAGCTGCTAAACCGCCAAGTAAATATTGAATGCGAATAGAGGAAGGTAGATTTTTGAGTAATTGAGTTAAGCTTGAGTTGAAGGCATAGCACCAGCTACACATTGGGTCGTGAATATATAATAGACGGGGCTGCAAGCTAAACTTGCTGATTACTGTACTAACTTTCTTCAATGATCAATCTTTGACCCGGTTGTAATGTTTTTGTTAAAGAAATATTATTCCAGCGCGCAATATCTTTACTAAGTACAGAAAATTGGCGGGCAATATCCCAGAATGTATCACCTTTTTTAACAATATAGGTTTGCCTGTTTAACTTTGCAGTTTTATCTGATGAACTAGGGATAAGGAGCATTTGTCCTGCTTTAATAATACCTTTGCTTGATAACTGGTTGTTTTGGCGTAATGCAACAACAGAAGTATTATATTTTTTTGCAATAATACTTAAGTTTTCACCCTGTTTTATTTTATGGCGATGTGCTTGTTTTATTCTGTCTTTTTTAGGTGTAATTGCCAATTGGTTTTTAAAATTATCAGCCTTATCAGCATGTACTAGTAAATTATAAACACCTTCTTTGTTAATGCTCGAGCGTTTAAATGCAGGGTTTAAATTGAAGAAAACATCACTTGGCATGTTTGCCATTGTAGCTACAATTTCTAAATCAAATGGAGACTGAATATCAACAACAGAAAAATAAGGTTTATTTGGAATATCAAGTAAAGAAATATTATATTTTTCGGCATTGGCAAAAATTTTAGCGATTGCCATTAGCTTGGGAACATAATGCATTGTTTCTCCGTATAAAGACAAGGACCAATAATCGGTAGGTTTATTTCTTTTCTTGTTTTTGCGAATAGCCTGATTAATATACCCATTTCCTGCGTTATATGAAGCGAGCGCTAAAGCCCAATCGTTATTGTTTGATTCGCTTAATTGTTTTAGATAAGTTGTTGCAGCTCGAGTGGATTTATAGATGTCTTTACGGCCGTCGTACCACCAGTTTTGTTTTAGGCCAAATAAACGACCAGTTGCGGGCATAAATTGCCAAAGTCCAAGTGCATTACTTCTTGACCTTGCATTTGGTTTAAACGCGCTTTCTACTACAGGGAGTAAAGCAAGTTCACCAGGTATTTGTTTTTCTTCAATTTCATCAAGAATAAAATACAGATAAGGAGCTGCTCGTTGCTGGATTTTAGTAATAAATTTAGGGTGTTTAAGGTACTTTTGTATTTCTCGCTCAATACGGGCATTATGAATTTCTGGTAAAGCATAGAGTGAAAGTAACCGGTCCCAGATTGTTTTATGTACATGTTGAGTTGCTTTTGGCTTGTTTATAGCTAACGGTTTAGCTTTGCTTAAAGCTACAGTAGATTCGGCTTCTATTGCAGTAGAAAAACTATCTGCAATGTGATTTGGATACGGTGTTTCTGGCTGAATACGGAATGATTCTGTATAAAGTTGCTGGTTGATAGAAGGGGGTATCTCGTTGAAAAAAACGTGTTTTGTAGTTTTTTCAGTACATCCAGTTGTGATGAGAATAATCAAATACAGTAAATAGTTAGCTGACCTGATAGAATTAGAGTTGGACATTACCTATAACTGGATTTATTAAATATTTTATATGATATTTCAAGTGTATATCAAAATTCATTAAATTTCTTAGTATTTGATCTATGAAACGAAAGTTTTTATTTTCTTTTTTTGAAACGCCACAAGGTAAATTATTATTGCAACAAGAAAAGAAATACCTTATTCATTCAATATCAGTGGGTTGCAAACAAACTATCCTACAGTTAGGTGGGCTGGGGTGGGAAAAAGATTTTATAGACTGTACCTTATATAAAAATTATAGCATTCTTGATGCTAAAGGAAAGGGATGTGAGGAAGCCCAAAAAATCCGTGCAAATTCTTTCAGATTGCCTATTCAAAGTGAAAGTGTTGATTTAGTTCTTGTTCCTCATTTAATTGAATTTGATGTCAATCGTTTTCAAACCATGAGAGAAATTGAACGGATACTAAAGCCAGGAGGTGATGTTATAATTATATCGCTTAACCCATGGAATATCTGGGTTCGTTTGCAATCAATATGGAACAAAAAAATGTCAGACTCATGGCGGAGTTACTTGGTTTCACGGAGTAGAATTGCTGATTGGCTTAAGTTATTAAATTTCGAAATAAAAATAACTTCGGAATTTAGCATAGATACAATTGTAAATACACCTGAAAGATTTAATATGGGAAGGATGACTTTTTTTTCAATGGCCTATGCTGTTAAAGCAGTTAAAAGACAATATACTTTGATACCGCTAACCCCTGTAAAGGCTGAGTCTTCAAGACTTGTTTCTGCTATAGCCGGATTAAAATCTACAACACACAGGAATAATGAAAAATGACTGACGTAGTCACTATTTATACGGATGGCGCGTGTAAAGGCAACCCGGGTCCGGGTGGCTGGGGAGTATTTATGGAATATAAGTCGAATGAAAAAGAATTATATGGTGGTGAGCAAGAAACCACCAATAATCGGATGGAGTTAATGGCCGCCATTGTCGCACTTGAATCCTTAAACACAAGTTGTCAGGTTGCGTTGCATACAGATTCTAAATATGTATTACAAGGTATTACGGAGTGGATGGATAACTGGAAAAAAAGAGGGTGGAAGACAGCAGCAAAAAAACCAGTGAAAAATGAAGATTTATGGCGGAGATTAGATTCTGCTATAGAAGAACATAGGATAGACTGGGTGTGGGTAAAAGGTCATTCTGGTGATAAAGGGAATGATAAAGCGGATATGCTAGCAAATAAGGGGGTGCCGGGATAAACAAAAAAAGCTGAGTCATAAACCTTAGACATTTGACTTGTACAAAAAAAATAAGAAGGGCTAAAGGTTTTTAAACTTTATCTCTTCGGTGTTGTTTAAAATAGTTACGTAGCTTGCTATGTGCCCCAGTAATTTCTCTTGCATTTATACTACACACATTCATGTGTTAGTTGAAGATGAAAGCAAACCCTGCATAAAATATTTGTGGTCAGGCACTTAAATATACAAAAAGTGATCTAGGAGCTGGATAGGCGCTCATCCAATACTCATGGTGTTTCAGATTTAAAAAAATATGTATCAAGACTTTATAGTGCAAAAATGGAGTATTTGGCCCCCATTAGAAGGACAAGAGAGTGATAGTTTAGCTCAAAATGAGTTACTTTCTTTTGTCCCCAAAATGTTAAAACGACGTTTAAGTCCTTTGGCTCGAATCGTCTTTTGCGCGGCAAGCCAATGTATTGAAGAAGGAACATATCTTCCTGCTGTTTTTAGTTCAACCCATGGTGAGTTAGCTAAATCCTTTAAAATGATGGAAATGATTGAGCAAGGAGAAGAAATATCACCCACTGCTTTTAGCCTTTCTGTTCATAATTCAATAGCAG
This sequence comes from Methylococcaceae bacterium, assembly GCA_021647145.1. GTDB lineage: Bacteria > Pseudomonadota > Gammaproteobacteria > Methylococcales > Methylomonadaceae > QPIN01. Next base: position 15,258 of record JAKIVF010000041.1, read on the forward strand.
GTTTGTTTGCTATGGCCTATAAAAATAAACAACAATGTGTTGTTGTGGCTCCAGGGGAAGAAGGTCTGGCTGCTGCTTTTATTGAAGCAATAGGATTGCTTCAAGAAGGGGTAGATGACGTATTAATGGTTTTGTATGATGAACCCCTAGAGGCTTTTTATCCATCATCACCTTATAAATTATCTATGGCTACTAGTTGCGCCTTAGCATTGCGTATTGGAAAAAAGGGTTTTGGTACTTCTCTTCGATTAAGCATGCAGTCAGAAGTAGGGGATGATGGTGAACAACCTTTGCAAGTTCCTTTGATGATTCAGTTTTTGGCAGGAAAACAAGAAAAATTAATTTTACAAACACCTCGCCACAGTTGGTGTTGGGAAAAAAGATGACAAACGCCCTCAATTATTATTGGCGTTTGATTGCAACGGGGGTTAGTTTTTTTACTTTTGGAGTGGGGGGTATTATTCTTCGGGTGTTTGTTTTTCCACTACTTAATCTTTTACCTGTTAAAGATAATAAAAAAAATCGACGAGGACAATTAGCTGTTCATTGTAGTTTTTATCTATTTATAGGCTTAATGCATAGGTTAGGTGTGATGACTTATAAAATTGATGGATTAGAAAAGCTAAATAGACCCGGACAGTTAATTTTGGCTAATCATCCAACACTGATTGATATTGTTTTTCTAATCAGCAGAATTCCAGCTGCTAACTGTATAGTGAAAGAAAGTTTATGGCACAACTCTTTTATAAAAGGAGCGGTGACTAATGCAGGTTATATCAGCAATGGTGATTCTGAAAAAATGGTGAGTGAATGTGTGGCTTATTTAAAATCAGGCGGTACGCTTGTTATTTTTCCAGAAGGCACAAGAACCGTGTTTAATCAACCGTATAAATTTCAACGAGGTGCGGCACATATTGCATTACAGGCAAATGTTATTGTGACTCCCGTTATAATATCCTGTAACCCAAGCACTTTAACTAAGCAGGAAAAATGGTACCAGATCCCAAATCGGCGTTTTCATTTGTCGATGCGGGTAGGAGATGATATGGTACTTGACGATTTTTTAAAAATAGAACCAAAAACGATTGCCGTGCGGCGATTTAACCACTATTTACAGAACTATTTTAGTCAACAAAGAGAAGAGTAAGGGCGTATGGAAAATGAACTAAAACAATTGATTATCACTTCACTTGATCTGGAGGATATGAGTGTTGAAGATATAGATAGTCAGGAAGCACTATTTAATGAAGGCTTGGGTCTGGATTCAATTGATGCTTTGGAGTTAGGTTTAGCCATTAGAAAAAAATATGACGTTCGTATAGATGCAGAAAAAGATGACGTGGTTAAGATATTTGCCTCAGTGGCATCTCTAACTGAGTATATTGAATCTGAGCAGGCGAAAGATCAATGAATAATCGCGATAATATTTTGCAAGTCATCAAGCAAATTATGTTGGAAATGTTTGAGATTGAAGAAGAATTAGTGACTTTAGATGCTAGGTTGAGTGAAGATCTTGATTTCGATAGCATAGATGCTGTTGATATGACCGTTAAACTTAAAGAGATAACGGGTAAAGCGGTGAAGGCTGAAGATTTTAAAAATGCCAGAACAATAAATGATGTAGTTGAGGCGGTGTATCTACTGGTTAATGATTGATAAGCGTAATCTAGTTCGTCAAATTATTGGTTTATTGACAATGTTATATCCAATCGCTGTTTATTTTGGGGTTCAGTATTTTGGGCTTGTCACTCTTGAGCCATGGAAAATTGCAGTTTTTTTATTATTGTTAGTTTTATTACAATCAATTTTAACCAAAACTAAAGAAAGTTGGAGTTATTTATTGCTAGTAATTGGAGTGGTTTTTTGCAGTTTTGCAATATGGAATAATAATCTTATCACCCTACGTTTTTATCCTGTATTAATCAATTTAAGTTTTTTTGTTGTCTTTGCAGGAAGCCTCTTTTCCCCACCCCCTATTATTGAACGTATTGCTAGAATACAACATCCTGATTTGCCTGAGCAAGGCGTTCGTTATACTCGGAAAGTCACAAAAATCTGGTGTCTATTTTTTATTATTAACGGATTAATTGCAACAGCAACAGCACTATGGAGCAGTTTTGCCTGGTGGAGCTTATATAATGGCTTTATCTCTTATTTATTAATGGGTTTATTAATGGCTGTTGAGTACATTGTCAGAATTAGGACACAACCACATGTGCGCTAATCTAACTCCTCTTTCTCATAGTGCGCTGCGTTCAAATAAGTATCAATTAATAGCTGATTATAAGGGAAAAATTATTGATGGGAATCAATTTTTCTCTGATGTAAAAGCGTTATCAGCTAGATTATCTAGGCAGAATACAGATCAATTTGCTTTGTATTATGAGCAAGCTTATCCCTTTTGTGTCAGCTTATTTGCATTATTGCACAGCTCTAAAAAAATTTGGATTGCTGGGAATAATAAACAAATAGCGGCTGAACAATTAATTGAAAAAGGGTGCGTATTATTAGGCGACTGGGATGGAAGGGAGTTATCAATTATTCCTGACATAAACAATTCTGTAGAATTGAAACCCATTGATAGTAATGATACTCAGATTACTATTTTTACATCTGGGTCTAGTGGAAAAGCAAAAGCTATCGATAAGTCTTTACAACAATTCCAACGTGAAATTGAGGTCTTGGAGCAATATTGGGGGGGAAGATTAGGCAATAGCCAAGTTTTAGGTACAGTTAGTCACCAACATATTTATGGATTGTTATTTCGAGTATTGTGGCCTTTATCAGCTGGGCGTTGTTTCCATAGTGAAATGTTTCTTAGCCCAGAGCCTTTATTAATAAAAGCAAAGAATTTGTCTGCATACTGGGTTTCAAGTCCTGCGCAATTAAAAAGACTGGATGCGTTAACCCCTTGGAATGATCTGGTTAAGTTAACAGCTATTTTTAGTTCTGGAGGAGCTTTATCTGTAAAAACAGCAGAAAATATAGCTCAACAATGTCAGCAGAAGGTTCTGGAAATTTATGGTAGTTCAGAAACAGGAGGGATAGCCTGGAGGCAAAGTGCTAATAACAAGTTGTGGCAAGTATTTAATGGGATCCGTATATCTGTAGACGAAAAGGGTTTTAGTCATTTATCTTCACCTTATCTAGAACAAAAAACAGTAATTCTTGATGATATAATAAAAATAATTGACGAGGGACAATTTTTGTTACTCGGTCGGGTCGATCGAATTGTAAAAGTGGAAGAAAAACGTCTGTCACTGGATAGTTTAGAAAGTAGATTGAACTGTTCAAATTATGTACAACAGTCACATGCTATATTACTAGATGGAAAAAGAGAAATAATAGCAATGACCTTGGTTTTAACAGACTTAGGAAAAGAAACTCTTAATCAACGAGGCCGAGGAACCTTGGTTAAGCAACTCAGAAAAGAATTAATGCGTGAGTTTGAAACGGTTGTCTTGCCACGAAAATGGTTGTTTTTCTCTTCTCTACCACTCACCGTACAAGGTAAAATAGATCAAGATTGTTTAATTCAATTATTCTCATTAAAACACACACATTCTCCTCAGATAATAAGTTGTGATTATCAAGATGAACGAGTTGAATTATATTTGCAGATATTACCAGGCTTGGTTTATTTTAATGGGCATTTTCCTGATCAACCAATTTTACCCGGTGTTACTCAGCTTGCTTGGGTTGAGCAATTTGGCAAAATTTTTTTTGATATTGGCCTCCCTTTTTTACGAATGGAAGTGATTAAGTTTAAAAAAGTCATTCGTCCAGATGAATTAATCAAGATGGAGCTTAACTGGAAAGCTGAAACAGGTAAATTATATTTTGAATTCACCTCAATGAATAATGACCACAGTTCCTGCCGTATTGTTTACGGAGAGCAGTAATGAAAACCTGTATTATCATCCCTGTTTATAATCATCAAGAAGCGATTGAAATTGTTATTAAAAGGTTAAGGCCCGTTGGTTTGCACTGCTTTTTAATCAATGATGCTAGTTTGCCGGAGTGTTCAGCAATGTTAAAAAAAATAGCATTAAATGAAAAGGAGTGGGTAACCTTAATCGAAAGAGAAATAAACGGCGGTAAAGGTGCTGCTGTTATTGATGGATTTGAATTAGCTATTGATCAAGGGTTTACTCATGCAATTCAAGTTGATGCAGACGGACAGCATAAGCTAGAAGATATTAATCTTTTTTTGCATGCGAGTAAGCAATCACCAAAAACATTGATAATAGGCCAGCCCATGTTTGATCAATCGGTGCCAAAAAAAAGATTATATGGACGGAAATTTACTAATTTATGGATTTGGATCAACACCCTGTCATTTTCTATAGTAGATGGAATGTGTGGTTTTCGATGTTACCCCTTGGACGCAGTTGATAAATTGATACAATCAACGTTAATTGGTCAACGGATGGACTTTGATATAGACATGGTGGTTAGACTGTATTGGCAGGGTGTGGATATTATAAATTTACCCACGGATGTACATTATCCAATTGATGGAGTTTCTCATTTTAATATGTTTCAAGACAACCTGCTAATTTCTAAAAAGCATACGCAATTGTTTTTTTGTATGCTAATCCGTTTTCCTAAATTACTATTGAGGCATTTTCAATGAAAAGGCATTGGGCTCAAATAGAAGAACGAGGGATTGTTTGGGGAATGGATTTTTTGTTAAAAATTTATCTTATTTTTGGACGTAAACTACTTCAGTTTTTTTTATACCCGGTTGTTAGTTATTATTGGTTAATCAATAGTAAGGCAAGAGGTGCAAGTCGGCAATTTTTAAACAACGTATCAAGTTATCTGAATGATCCACAGGTTAATGGAGGACTCAAATGTAGCTATTTTCATTTTATTAGTTTTGCCAATGCATTGATAGATAAATTAGCGGCTTGGAGTGGTACATTAACTCTAAAAGATGTTGAATATAAAGGTCGTGAAGCAGTTATTAGCCATATTGACAAAGGTCAGGGTGTTTTACTGCTTGGGTCTCACTTAGGTAATTTAGAAATTTGTCAGGTTATTGCAAAATTAAGAAATAAAGTTATCATCAATGTGTTAGTTCACACTAAACATACGGAAAAATTTAATTCTTTGCTGAATAAATATGCTGACTCTGGCAAAGTAAACCTAATACAAGTGACTAGTGTCAATGCTGCGACAGCTATGGTGCTGCAAGATAAAATAGAAGCAGGGGAAATAGTTATTATCGCTGCTGATAGAACGCCAGTGGTTGGTCAAGGACAGGGACGAACAGCACAAGCTAAATTTTTAGGACAAATGGCTCCCTTTCCTCAAGGCCCATTTATTATCGCCTTATTGTTAAAATGTCCGGTGTATACGATGTTTTGTTTGAAGCAGCAGGATAAATATACTATTTATTTTGATCACTTTAGTGATGGAATATCTTTTTCAAGAAAAGAACGAACTGCTGCAATCCAACAGTATGTAGAAGACTATGCAAGTAGATTACAGCGTTATTGTTTATTAGCACCCATGCAATGGTTTAATTTTTATGATTTTTGGCAGGCTGAAGATGAATAAACAAACTATTGTCATCAATGGGCGAGTACTAACTATTGAGGAAGTTTGTGCTCTTGCTGAGAAAAATCAATCGATACAGTTAAGTGATCACACAGATTTTGTTAAGCGAATTGATAAAGGTGCTGAGTTTATTGATAAGTTATTACAGGAAGAAGGGTGTGTTTATGGGGTAACCACGGGTTATGGAGACTCTTGTACCACCTCTATTCCCTTAAAAAACGTAGATGATTTACCTAAACATCTCTATACTTTTCATGGCTGTGGACTGGGAAAGCATTTTGATAATCAACAAACCAGAGCGATTTTAGCTGTTCGATTAAACAGTTTAGCTCAGGGGTTTTCAGGTGTACGATATCAATTGTTACAACAGATTACTCGTTTACTTCAACAAGATATTTTGCCATTAATCCCAGAAGAAGGGTCAGTCGGTGCCAGTGGTGATTTAACCCCATTATCCTATTTAGCGGCTGCTTTAGCAGGAGAAAGAGACGTCTTTTTTCAGAATAAAAAACAGTTGACTAAAGAAGTTTTTAAGCAATTAAATATCGTTCCGCTCACCCTAAAACCAAAAGAAGGGTTAGCGATTATGAATGGAACAGCTGTAATGACAGCGGTTGCATGCTTAGCCTTTCGGAGAGCTGAGTATTTATCTCAGTTATGCACACGTATAACGAGTTTGGCTTCAGTTGCATTAAAAGGAAACGCTTACCATTTTGATGAAAAGTTATTTTCAGTAAAACCACATCATGGACAAATTTCAGTAGCAAAACGAATTCGAGAAGACTTGCTACTTGCTACTGAAGCCCCACGAAATGATAGTCGATTACAAGATCGTTATTCTTTACGGTGTGCTCCCCATGTTATTGGTGTGATGGAAGATACATTGCCCTGGTTTAGGCAGTTTATAGAAAACGAGTTAAATAGTGCTAACGACAACCCAATTATAGATGCCGAAGGCGAGCATGTTTTGCATGGTGGACATTTTTATGGTGGGCATATTGCTTTTGCCATGGATAGTATGAAAATAGCGGTAGCCAATTTAGCAGATTTAATGGATCGACAAATGGCGCAATTAATGGATACCAAATTTAACCATGGATTACCGGCTAATTTATCCGGTGCTAAAAAAGACCAGGCCATGTTAAATCATGGTTTTAAAGCTATTCAAATAGCCGTATCGTCCTGGACTGCAGAAGCTTTAAAAAACACAATGCCAGCCAGTGTATTTTCACGTTCAACTGAATGCCATAATCAAGATAAGGTAAGTATGGGGACAATTGCAGCTAGAGATTGCGTGCGGATTTTAGAATTAACGGAGCAAGTAGCTGCAGCTACATTGATCGCAGTGGTTCAAGGTGTTGAGTTACGCGGACAACAAGAAATATTAAGCCCAAACCTACAAAAGACAATTAAACAAGTTAGAGATGAAATAAAATTTTTAGAAACTGATAGAGCAATGGAGCAGGAATTAAGATTGTGTATTCAATTGATTAGAAAACGTCACTGGAGCTTGTATGACTGAGGCTATAGTAGCTTGTGAAGTAGAAGTTGATGTGCCATTTTTTGATGTCGATTTAATGGAAATTGTCTGGCATGGTCATTATCTGAAATATTTTGAAATTGCCCGTTGTGTTTTGCTAGACAAGATTGACTATGGATATATGAAAATGCGTGAATCGGGCTATACTTGGCCGATTATAGATATTCGCATTCGTTATGCAAAACCAGCCAGGTTTGGACAAAAAATTATTGTACATGTTGGAATAGTCGAATGGGAAAATCGATTAAAAATGAATTACCAGATTGTAGATAAATTAACAGGAAATCGATTGGTACGTGGGCACACCTGTCAAGTAGCTGTTGATATGGCAACTGAGGAAATGTGTTATGACTCCCCTACTATTTTATGGAAAAAACTAAGGCATATCAAGCCGTGAAACAGTATGATGTTATTGTTATCGGTAGTGGGATAGGAGGGCTGACAGCAGCGGCACTATTGGCAAAAGCAGGGAGATCTGTGTTAGTTCTTGAAGCACATGATCGTCCAGGAGGATATGCTCATGGCTTTAAAAGAAAGAAGTATCAATTTGATTCGGGTGTTCATTTAATCAGTGGCTGTGGTGAACAAGGTTATTCAGGGGGGCAGGTTATTTATAAAACCTTGCAATCTTTAGACTTACTTGATGAAATTGAATTTATTAGTATTAACCCTTTTAGCCATGCGATATACCCTGGGCTTAGTTTAGGATTGCCTCAGACAATTGAGCATTTTGTTAATGTGTTAGCTGAGCGGTTTCCTGATGAAAGAGAAGGATTAAAATCATTAACAGACCTGTGTTTGCAATTAGCAGAAGAAATCACAATAGCTGATGAGTTGATGATGAATGTTGATATAGAACAAGCACAGAAATTAATGCCTGCTTTGTTCAAATATAGGAAGTCCACTTTAGCAGAAGTTGCCAAACAGTTTATCAATGATGAGAAATTGCTTAGTGTATTTTCTAGTAACTGGCCCTATTTAGGTCTGCCTCCCTCACAAGTATCCTTTGTTTATTGGAGTACCATGCTTATCGGTTATATGGTAGACGGGTCTTGCTATTGTAAAGGTGGTTTTCAAAAGTTAGCTAATACCCTAGTTAAAGGGATACAGAAATATAATGGAGAAATTAAATACAAATCATCGGTAGAAAAAATTATTATAGAAAATGAACAGGTAGCAGGTATTGTTGTTAATAACAAACGAATAGATTCACCGGTTGTTATTTCCAATGCAGACCTTAGGCAAACAGTCTATCAAATGGTGGGTGAGCGATATTTCCCGGCTCGCTATCTACAACGACTAAAAAAAATGCAGCATTCATTATCTATTTTTGTCGTATATATTGCGACAGATTTAGATTTAACGTCCATGAATATTAGTCATGAATCATTTTATTATCAGGACTATAATCACGATGAGAATTTTTTAAAAACTCAGCAAGGGGATATATCATGGCTAAGCATTACAGCACCGACCTTGGTAGATCCAGATTTGGCTCCAGCAGGAGAGCACTTATTAATGCTTACTACATTACTACCCTACAATGCAGTTGAATCTTGGAAACAAGAAAAGCCAAAATATATGCAAATTTTGTTAAAAATGGCAGGGGAAATTATTCCGGATTTAGAAAGTCATCTTTTATATATGGAAGGTGGGTCGCCTAAAACAATGCATAGATATACCCAAAACTACCAAGGATCAGCTTATGGATGGGATGTAATGCCACATCAAGTCGGTCCAGCAAGAATCCAAAATAAATCCCCCATAAAAGGACTCTATTTTTCTGGGCATTGGGCTTCACCAGGTGGAGGTGTTTATGGTGTTAGTGTTTCCGGTGTTCAAACGGCCCAAAAAATACTAGGAGTTAGAAAACAGTCTAATTTCTGGTAATTAGTCAGCCCTTAAAAAACAACCTATCTCCTGATTATGCAGTTAGCTCATCCAAAGTTTTAAAACCGCACTGAATACATGCGTATAGTAATCTATCAAATGCCTGGTGAGGCCAAAAGCAACGGTTGAATAGATTTCAACCAAAAAGGCCTTTCGGTACTTGGGGAATACATCATGATGTGTTGATAATAAATATCTTTTCAAATTGGATGTAATCAAGTTAACCCATTTTAAATGCCCATGTGCTTTATCAGGTTCCTTGGAAGCTACAATACGATTATTTTTATAGCCCTTATCTTTAGCTTTGACATAAGAGCCTGCTCAATCCGATTTCAACATGCTTCCTTTCGTTATATGTTTTTCTAATGCAGGAACAACATGTTGTTCATAAATAGATTCAAGCTCTTCAAATGAGAGAAACCTAGAACCTCCATGGTTATTTTCTTCTACCACTATCAGAAATGGTGTTTTATTAGAGTCAAATTCATTCATTTCTTTAAGGGACTTCTTGCCACCAATGAAAATTTCATCAGCTTCAACTGCGCCTCCGAGAGAATAATGAGAATCTATAAAAGCCATGGCATGCCTGATTTTATAGGCCTTTAGCCAAACTGTACGATAGGGATTAATGTTAAGTTGACCCTGTAAATATAAAATTGGCGTACCTTTTTTAGATGTTGCTATGAAGTAAATACACCAAAACCATCTTTGAAAAGGTACTCGGCTCTTGTGAAAAATAGTTCCCGCTGTAGTCGATTGTTATTTTTTACATTTGTTGCATTGAATAACTCTACTTTGACTCAAAAAACAGGAAATGTCATTTTTTCATTTTGGGTATTCGAACCCTTCTGGTCATCTCTTCTTTCCAAGGTAGTTCCAGCAAGATTGTTCGTCAGGAAATTTTTCTGAAAATTCCAACAGGCCTATTTCGGCGTAAGGTTTGTTTTTTACATCCTCCATAGGGCCATCACAACAAAGGATGAGATAACTGCATAATCAGAGGTTAATTATAACATTAATTAAAGGATATGGCTCTTCCCCTTTATCCAATGGCCATTGACTAGTCTAAACTAAGCTAATAATTTTGACTGATTATATGATATTAAGGTTAATCACCCCTATTAATGCTCTAAATATACAGGTGTAGAACCAATTAGCCCTAATAAGACTGAAGTTACGATGTTATTTATACAAACAATGAAGTAAAACATGCTATCGGAAAATAGATAGGGAGATGCCTCATGGCATTTCTCCTCCCATGCCACCAGACATATAGGTCACGTACCATGCGGTTCATTATTACGTTTAGTATCATGCCTTCAATGAGGATAGCCTCAAGTTTGTAAAGTATTTATTCGACAAGTCATAAGTCAAAGCTGGACTATTACTCAATCGCCAAGAGTCATGCGCTGATTTGGCTGTGTTCCAAACCAATGAACGTTTAACACATTGATTATGTAGTCAACCCTTAAAAAAATATATCCATTTGAAATATAATGTTATTTTTCAATAATCAACTGACCAAAACGACCAGAAATGTTATAATAAGCTCTTAATTTCCGGTCGAAAAGTTGAAAAATGTTACTCCCTGCAAATACAGCCCACCAAACCAATTTATTTGGTACAGACCTGCTACAGCAACTGGATAAAAGCGATCCGCTGCTGCAATTGGCAGACGTTATTCCCTGGTCAGAATTTGAACAGGATTTTGCCAGACACTACACGCCTGGTGTAGGCCGTCCGGCAAAACCGATTCGGTTAATGGTTGGATTGCAACTACTCAAATACATTGAAAGCTTAAGTGATGAAAAGGTGGTCGTGCAATTTAAACGTAACCCGTACTACCAGGCGTTCTGTGGTCTAACTGAATTTAGCCTGGATTTAC
>JAKIVF010000190.1 GCA_021647145.1 Methylococcaceae bacterium
TTTAAGTTCTTTACTATCCAAGCACGCCCAATACCCTTAAAGGTTTTTGTAGCTAAAATATTTATTGCATTTTCTGTGTATTTCATATCCATAACTTTATTCTTTTGTATATTTAAAAGGGTAAATTAACGGCATCATCAAAATCATCGACATTATCTAAATCAAAATTACTTAAACTAATAAAATTTTGACGTCTTCGTGCTGTTTTTCCAATGGCATAAAAATAAACACTTCTTGCCCCTTTGTCTAACAATGCTTGAATAGCATCTTCATCTATATTAACACCACCAGTATAAATATCATCAATTAATATAATAGTTCTACCTCTTACATTATCAGATATATGGCAAGTATCATTTGTAATTCCTTTATATGGCAAACTACCATTTCCCGCATATTGCTCTGCTCTTGGTGAATGTGCTAAATGTGTTGTCTTTGTATCAGTATGCCTTATTATGTAGTCAGAGCCATCAATAAAACCATCAAGTTTATTTATAACCGCTTTTACTGTTTTTTTGAATAATAGCTGATTTTAAGAATAATTTTGTTCAGCTTTTGCTCTTGGAACAACTGAAACAGTCAATGGGTTAATTCCTATAATATTTAAAATTTTTGGTAAATCCTCATTTAAAACATTCCTAAGTTGCTGAATAGCTTGTTTCAATTCATTTACAGAAGTGCTATTAAAGGTATTTTTTAAAGTATTTATATAATCAGGATTATCAGGTTGATTATAACCAGTATAATTTGTGTGATAAAAAGCTTGAATATCTTGCCTTAAAATATCATTAGAATGAATTGTAAATTTTTCCATAATTTCAGCCTTTCTTTAATTTAGTGAGGCGGGGCTTGCCCCCGCCAATTTTTTACATTGGCTCGAATATATCAAGCTGTTGCATCTTGTCAAAGTCGGGCTTTTCATCCTGTGGGGTTTGATGTTCCTCTAGCTCTGCGACTTCTTCGAGTTCTTCCTTTGCTGCTGGCCTTGGCTGTGGGTTTTCTTGGTAACTATGCAGTAATTCGGCGGATCTCTGTGCGTGGGCTGCGGCTGTGAAAATGGCTCGTTTATCATTTTTCAGAACTTCCAGCCAGTTCGCTATATAAGCGGCGTTTTCTTCGCGTACGTCTGGCACTAAGCCAAGATCAGCACCAATATAAGCACTGCCAAGCTCTGCAACTAATTCCTCCATTGCGTAGCCTTCATCACCCCATTTTTTACGCCCTAAATCACGATCCAGGCGGCTGGGGTGGCGAGTCCAATGCGTCGTCTCATGGGCTAGGGTTGAATAAAAAGCCTCTGCATTCTCAAAGGCAATAAAAGGCGGCATTTGAATATAGTCATGTGTAATCGTGTAATAAGCTCTATTACCGCCTTCTTTGATTTCTGCCCCCGTATTTAAAAAGAATTGCTCTATTTCTTCTATGCGCTGCTCTGGGCTTATTTCTGGCTCTTTGGCTAATTCATAATATTTATCTGGCAAGCCGTCTATTTGCTCGACATTAAAAACGCTATAGCCTTTCATAAACGGACTATTTTTTTCTATTTCTTCGCCTGTATTCTCGTCTTCTTCGGTTTTTTTGAAGGTCTTGGCGATAATGGCAAGACTGGCTTTTTCGCCTTTTCTTACGCATCCGCCTAAATCCTTGGCTTGTTTAAAGGTCATCCAGACGGGGGCAGAAAACCCCCTTTCTTCGGCTTCCATCCAAAGATTAAGAACATTGATACCATTATACGGCTCAAAATCATGTTTTAACGGTCTGCTAATGCGTCCCGCTGCATGTTCTGCGCTCCACGGCCGCTAAATGTCAACCAACCTGTCGCATTTTTTAGATAATATTGGTGTTAGTTAATCCTTTTTTCCAAGGGTCGGTTTCCTTCTTTCGTAGGGTTGAGAAAAACGTCATTAATGGGGGTTAAATTTCGTGTTTTCCTTCCATTCCAGCGCTCAGGATGGTCTTTCTTTGCTTGCTCTATTATCTTCTTTCTATTGCTCAATATAAGCTTATCTAAGCCTTGATGACGTTGACTTGGCGTTACAAATTTTATTGCACTGTGTTGATGTTCATTGTTATACCAATGGACAAAACTTTCTACCCATGTTCTTGCCTCTCTTAAGCTAGAAAAGGGATTGTCTGGAAACGTGTAATGATATTTAACCGTTTTGAATAATGATTCTGAATAAGGGTTATCATTACTCACACGAGGACGACTAAATGAAGCTATGATCTCTAAATCAATCATTTTTGCTCTTAATGTGCCGCCTTTCATGGGACTGCCGTTATCTGAATGGATGACCAATTGATTTTTATCAATTTTCTCTCTAAGGGCAATATCTTCTATTAAATCAGCCGCATGAGAACTTGATTCACAATCATGAACTTGCCAGCCAACAATTTTTCGACTAAAAATATCCATCACCAGATAGAGGTAATAATATTGCCCCTTTACTGGGCTTAATAAATAGGTGATGTCCCAGGTATAAACCTCATTACCTTGGGTTGCTTTTAACGGTTCTGGTTTTTTGCGTTGTCCAGCCGTCGACTTTCTTCTGTGATGTAGTTGATTATGTGCTTTCATCACTCGGTAAAATGTCGATTCAGAGGCAATATATCGCCCTAGATCTAATAATGTTGGCACGATCTGATGGGGAGTAAGGCTGCTGTATTCAGGCTTATTAATGATGTCGATAACCTCTTGTCTAATCGCCTCTGAAAGCTTGTTATGAACGGGGGCTGTGTTAAACATTCGCTGATCTTTTGCTATCACTTTCTTCTGATTCCAGCGTTGATAGGTTCGGTACGATATACCAGCCAGTGTACAAGCTGACTTTTGTTTTGCACCCTGTTGAATAGCCTCATCAATAAAACCACTGTACTTCTTGCGATCTGAGTGTGAGATCATTCGACCTCGCTTTCCTCCCAGATCGCTTGGCACTTTTTTGATAATACCAGTAATGCGGCTGTTTCAGATAAGGCTTTATTTTTACGATTAAGGTCTTTCTGTAGCTGTTTATTTTCTTGTTTTAAGCGTTTTATTTCTTGCCTGGATATAGATGGGGATGCTTCAGTCGGCGATAAAAACTCGGCTTTCCATTCGGCTATGTGATGTGGATAGAGTCCATATTCTCGGCAATAATGGCTCACTTGTTCTTCGCTCATCTGATAGGTGACCTGAATGGCTTCTAGCCGCTGTGTTTTATCCCAATCTTGAGGGCTTTGTTCTTTTGTCATTAGTTCCTGCGGCTTTTCCAGTTTGTTTTTTTTGGCTAAGCGTATCCACGTTTGCAAGGTTGAATATCCAATACCCAATTTTTCAGCTATTTGCTTGAGGGTTTTATCGGGACTTCTTGATAACGCTTTTTCTACGGATTGTACTTTAAATGCTTGGCTATATGCGGTCATATTTGTCTCATAAATGTAAATTATTTGGGCGACAAGTATGTTGACATAGGGGGGAAGTGGCTCTTGATGTGGATACTCCTGTCATTTTTAATACGGATCAAGGCTCACAGTTTACTAGTCACGCCTTTACAAAAGTGTTGCTGGATAAGAATATTAAAATCAGTATGGACGGGCGTGGTCGAGCTTTAGATAATATCTTCGTAGAGCGTTTATGGAGAACAGTAAAGTATGAAAATATTTATATGAATGACTATCGAACAGTGAAAGAGTTAAACAATGGACTCAAGCAATATTTTGAATTTTATAATCAGGAGCGCTTACATCAAAGCCTTGGCTATCGAACACCCAAGGAGGTCTATTTCTCATAAAAATAATAGATGTTTCTCCTTAACTTTTGGAGATAATGGTCTTGACAATGGGGTCCACTTTACTATTCGCCTCAAATGAAAACCAATAGGGTCAAACTCGATTGAAAAATAATATTCTTTAAATGTTTGATTATTATTCTTTTTGTTTCAATCGAGTCTGACCCCTTTGGTTTGACCCCTTTGGTTCGGGGCGGACCATATATGACCCCTTTGGTTTTTTTTATTTGAACCTGATCCTTATTATTCGACCCTTATTATTAGCCTGTTTTACTAAAAATATTCTTCGGTATTTTTAGTTTTGCAAGAGGTTCTGGAATCAGAGTGATGACACTAATCCTAAGGCACAGC
>JAKIVF010000042.1 GCA_021647145.1 Methylococcaceae bacterium
TCTGTAAAAATAGTACTCAGGAACGCAAGACAACAAAATGTTCCGCTTCTGAGGCTGTCAGGAAATTTTTTGAGAAATTTTGAGGTTTCTGAAAACCTGTCCCTGCGACTTTTTCAGGGTTGACTATATAGTTGATATTTTAAAAAAAGTAGGTTTTATGCACTATTACAGAGATCTGACAGGATTAACGAAAATACTTGGGAGTTTATTGATCAGTGTTTTTATTACCGCATGTGCAGATGTAGAAAAAAAAACACGGGCTTTTGATACTAGTCTTGTTGATTCAATGACTTTTCAATTTGAAAGCAGCCCCCGTTTTAATAATATTTCTTTGCCTGTTGAAGCTATAAGCAAGCAAGTCACAAGTAATTTGCAGCAATGGGGATATGATTTTAACCCCGAAGATTATAGCCATGATTTAAAAATTTCAATGGGTTCCATTAACCGTAGCTCAACACCTTTTGGTCTTTCCTTTAACGCAGGAAACTCAAACCCTCGCTCTCTTGACTTTCAAAAAGCATCCACTTTTACACTGACTTGTTCATTAATGCCCAAAGGCCAAGATCATCGTGCTGAAATGATTATGGATGTGATGGCTGACAGTTATACGGATCTATTGAACAAAGCTAAAGGAAAGAATGAAATCATTGAACAACTAACGGATGATATCAGTACCGTTTGCTATAACTTGCTCAGCAGCCTAAATATTAAAACGAAAAAAACCGGTTTAATCGAAGAAAGTAACCATCCTACCTGGATTCCTGAAATTCTTATTGAAGTTGAAAAAGAAATAAAACAAGAAACTAAAACAAGAGTGGCTGATGATGCTATCGTGAATAAAATTGATAAAAAAATATCCAAGACCCAGAACAAAAAAGAAACACGTAAACGCATTATTATTCATAACCAAGGACCCCCTGTTATTTTTAAATTTGGCTCTGATAGATTGTAGCCACTTTATAAAAAGGGAATAAGTCTTTCTATGCCACTTTTTTGATTGCCTTCACTGATTTCACTCCAGATCCCAAGGTTGATTATTCATAACAGATAAATCTCGGCTACCAGTATCTACTCATCATATTTAAATAATATTAGGTTGATGTGATTAAATACCTTGATCGTCCTGAAAGATCATTTCCTTGACGCCTACTATTTCTGGTTAAGGTCAACAGATCAATAAGGTCTGTGTGACTAAAATATTCAATCTCTGCGTTGAAAGCCTTCATAATAGTCTTGTTATTGCGTGCAGATTTCGTATTGATTTTTGAATATTTTGGCTCTCAATGTTTTTATCTTGAATAAATAGGGAGTCTTTTTTATATAAAGTTTTGTCAGATTTAGCCCAATGATAAAATAATTCCACCACTCACGATAATTATTCCTGATTACCCACAAGCTTCCGCCGAATCAGTAGATGACTTGTAAGGTATTGAAAAATAATAAATATCTATTAATGAAAATTTAACTTAAACTTTTAACTTTGATCAGGTTAAAAAATAACCATTATTTTTCATAAGATTACATTTAGCTTTTTAAAGTGGCGGAAGCTTGTGGGTAATCAGGTAATTATTTGTCTTTTTAAATGAAACAGCATTACCTTACCCCAAGATTATTAATTTATCACTGTTACGCCACTCCTAAAAAACAAGTTCTTGGCTGTGCTTTAAGATAATAATATCGGAGTATAATAGCGCATCAGCTATACATTTAATCACTTATACTCTACATGGTTTCCACGGTTCGCCAAAGTATTTCAAAAACTCGCAGAGACTATAACTCTTGGGTTGCCAATGAAACATTAGAAGATTACGCATTACGATTTGCCCCACGCCGATTTAGAAAATGGTCAGAATTTCAAGTAGCTAATACCGCTTTTGGCTCAACCTCATTTTTAGTTTTAGAAGCCATCGGCGGTTTCTTATCAGTTAATTACGGTTTTACTAATGCCTTTTGGGCAATTTGTATTGTCGGATTGATCATTTTTATCATCAGTTTCCCCATTGCTTACTATGCCGCTCATTATAATATAGATATTGATTTGCTCACTCGTAGCACAGGGTTCGGTTATTTCGGCTCTACTATCACCTCTTTAATATACGCCTTTTTTACCTTTACCTTATTTGCACTTGAAGCCTCTATTATGTCGAAGGCTATTGAGTTATATTTTCAGCTGCCTATTGCATTTTCTCATTTTATTAGCGCTATTATTGTTATTCCTTTCGTCACTTTTGGCATTACAACCATCAGTCGAATGCAATTATGGACACAGCCATTGTGGTTAGTTTTATTGTTTATTCCTTATTTTGCAGTATTTACTAAAGAACCTGAAGCTTTACTCACCTTAAAAGCTTATTTTGGGATAGCTTCAAGTGGACAAGGGTTTGATTGGTTGCTGTTTGGTAGTGCTGCAACCGTTGCTTTTTCTATGGTTGCGCAAATAGGGGAGCAAGTTGATTTTTTGCGTTTTATGCCAGAAAAGAAAAAACAAAACCGTTTTCGTTGGTGGGCGGCGACTATTATTGCAGGGCCTGGCTGGATTGTTTTTGGTGTCATTAGACAGTTAGGTGGCGCACTGCTTGCTCACCTTGCTATTCAACAGGGCGTAGCGATGGAACATGCGCATGAACCGACGCAAATGTATTTAATTGCCTATAATATGCTGATTGATAATACTGATGTGGCTTTGGTTGTCACTACGTTGTTTGTGGTTATTTCTCAGCTAAAAATCAATGTTACCAATGCTTATGCAGGTTCATTAGCATGGTCTAATTTTTTCTCCCGTATAACCCATACTCATCCTGGGCGAGTTATCTGGTTGTTTTTTAATGTGTCGATTGCCTTATTGCTAATGGAGTTTGGTGTGTTTGGTGCACTGGAGAAAGTGCTAGGATTGTTCTCCAATATCAGTATCGCTTGGATTAGCGCGGTTTCAGCTGATTTAATGATTAATCAACCGTTAGGTTTAAGCCCAAAGATTGTAGAATTTAAGCGTGCTTATTTACCTGATTTAAATCCAGTTGGACTTCTGTCGACCTTCATTGCTTCATTAATTTCTATCTTGGCTTACTTAGGCTTGTTTGGTGAATACCCTCAAGCCTTTTCCGCTTTTATTGCACTTGGGCTGACGTTTATTTTAGTACCCAGTATTGGCTATTTTACCAGTTACCGTCATTATCTAGCTCGTGCAAGGCACTATAAACATGATGTTTCAACTAGACAATGTTGTATTTGTGAAAATCACTTTGAACATGAAGATACAGCCTATTGCCCAGTATATAAGGATAGTATCTGTTCTTTATGCTGTACTTTAGATTCGCGCTGTTTAGATAGCTGTAAAAAAGGTGCTCGCTTAGAAGATTATTTTAATCTTTTTGCACGCTCATATCTTCCAGCGTTTATTTCATTAAACTCAAGAATTCGACTATTAAGATTTGTTCTATTATTTGCCTTTCTTAGCATCCTGACGAGTGTTTTTATCGGAATTATTTATTATCAGGATTTTCTAACGGCACAAAACAACCCACAATCTTTTAGTCTTCTATTTGATAACTTTCTTAAGGTTTATTCAGCTCTATTAATTTTTATTGGCTTATGTAGTTGGTGGTTAATATTAATTCATGAAAGCCGTTTGCTAGCACATGAAGAAACCACCAAACAAACCCAGTTATTATTGAAAGAAATTGAAGAGCATAAAGTTACCGATGAAAAATACCAGCAAGCTATTATAACGGCCGATAATGCCAACAGTGCTAAAAGTCGTTTTCTCAGTAACATGAGTCATGAAATACGTACGCCTCTTAATTGTATTGTTGGATATTCTCATATTTTGCATAATGATCAGTCAATCCCCGAGCATAGACGTGAAGCGATTGAAATATTAAAACGCAGTGGCGAACATCTATCTTCATTAATTGAAGATATTTTAGATATTGCCGGGATTGAAGAACGTAAATTTGAGATCCGATACGCTCCGTTAGATTTGCCAGCACTTATTGAACATTTAGTCAGTAGTTTTAAAACCCAAGCTGAAGATAAAGGTCTTAAATTTAGTTGTCATATACTGGATACTGTACCTCAAACTGTACGTGGGGATGAAAAACGTATCCGGCAAGTCTTAATCAACTTGTTAAGTAATGCACTTAAATTTACTAATGAGGGCGAAATAATTTTTCGTATTGGTTATCGCAGTGATGTGGCTACTTTTAAAATAATTGATAGTGGTGAGGGTATTTCAGAGAATAATCTTAACGATATTTTTCAGCCCTTTACCCGGTTAAGTCAAGCAACTGGCAATGCAGTTGCAGGTAGTGGCTTAGGATTAACTATCTGTAAAATTATTACAGAATTAATGGGGGGTGAGATTACAGTTAACAGTGTTGAAGACAAAGGCTCAACGTTTACGGTTAAATTTTTAATGGCCAGCTTGAGTAATTCGTCCGAAATTGTTGTTGAAAAGAATATTGTAGGCTTTCAGGAAAATAGTAAAAATATATTGATTGTTGATGATCAATATGAGCATCGTACGCTAATTGCAACCCTACTGGAACCTTTGGGCTTTAGTGTGAAACAGGCTAACTCGGGAGAAGCTTGCTTAGCAATGCTTCCAGTTTATATGCCTGACCTTATTTTAATGGATTTATCAATGGAAGGTATTAACGGTATAGAAACCTCTCAGTACTTACGTAAAAAAGGTTATACCATGCCTATTGTGGTGCTAAGTGCTAATGCCTATCCTTCTGATCAGCAAGCTGCTTTGGAGGTAGGGTGTGATGATTTTATTGCAAAACCATTACAGATTGCGGATCTATTGAATAAGCTTGCACTGCACTTATCAATAAACTGGATATACGATGGAAATAAAAAAGAGAAAATATCATCAAATCACAATAATGCCTTTACTTTACCGCCCCCTAATATTATTAAGCAATTGATGGAATTTGTACAAATAGGTGATTTATTAGGGCTGAAACATCAATTGAACGATTTAATTTTGAGTGAGCCTTGTTACAAAGGTTTTACACAACGTATTAAAACCTTAGCGAATGAATTTCGCATTGCGGATATTAAAAAACTGTTAAATACTGTGTACGATGAATAAAATAATAAATGAAACAATTTTAATTGTTGATGATACGCCAGACAATTTAGCGGTGCTTTCAGATATGCTGTTTGAATATGGTTATCGAGTGTTAGTTGCTACAGATGGGTTGTCAGCTTTAGATCAAATAAACCATTTACAGCCAGATATTATTCTGTTGGATGTAGTAATGCCAGGTATTGATGGATTTGAAACCTGTCATCGGCTAAAAAAAAATCATCTTACCAAAGACATTCCAATTATTTTTATGACAGGGCTAAGTGAATTAGATAATTTATTAAAAGGCTTTAAAGAAGGGGCAGTTGATTACATTGTAAAACCCATCCAACCCACTGAGGTTATTGCCAGAATAGATGCTCAATTATCCCAGAAGCACAATGCTCAGCGAGTTGAACAAACTTTGGATCATACAGGTTTTTCTGCCATAGCCTTTACTAAATCAGGAATCATCACCTGGCTTTCTGTTTCAGCAAATAAAATACTTTCAGACTGTTACCCAATAGAACAAGTTGAAAAAGTTATTATTGAAAGAGACAGATTCTTGCCACAAACTTTACTTGAGCAAATCACCCCTAAAATTAAAGCCCAAAAAGTGCCGCTGACTGATGTACAGATAGGTAGTCAGTATTCTGGTAAAATTGTACCAAGCTTAATTGATGACGAATATTTGCTACTAATTCAGAAAAGCCGTCAAGACTGGGATTTGGCTTCGTTAAAAGTTTCTTTTGGTTTAACCGCTAGAGAAGCCGAAATTTGAATGTGGATTTCGCGAGGTAAAACCAATAAAGAAGTGGGCTTAACTCTAGGTACTAGTCCTAGAACAGTAAATAAGCATCTAGAACATGTTTTTGAAAAGCTAGGAGTTCCTACCAGGACAGCTGCTGTTGCAATGGTTTTAAAAAATTAGTTACTTTGTTTCTTTTTATTATTTAAGTAGTCATCAGCTTCCTTTTTGGAAAACAGGTGTTGGACGGCAGTGACTCCGCTTTGGTCTGCGTAGGTCATTTTATCCATTTTTACGGACACCATTAATATTCAACTGATTTTTCTAGGCTTATAGAGAGTATTGTTACTAGGATTATTTCTTATAGTCATTCATTGCTATCTGGTGCAGACAAACGGAGTTTCAATTTATTGGAAAGTAAATAATTTTATAAGAATCATGTTTTTACAGTCAGATGGCCATTCTTTTTTAACGGTATAAATTATACTTAAGTCACAAATCTATCAAAATTGTTTTGAATGAAAATGAGTTTAAATAATGTTAATAGCTATGTATTTCATTAGTTTAGCGTTTAATGTTAAGGCTGAAAATTTTCTTGTCGTTAAGTGGTACGATTGATCTTTTAGCCATTCAGTTCTAAATTTCTAATGTAAGTAAACAGAACTGGAGAAAAATAATGAATAATCATGCTGATGTTGATATTGACTTTGAACCTATGGACGATTTACCACTTTCAGACCATATTGAATGGATTGAGTTTAGAGATACTGAAATAATTCTAGATGATTTAGACGTAGAACCTGATAATTATGATACCCAACAAGATGGGTTGCATTTTGATTAAAAATTAGAGAAGCGCTAAAATATGAAAGCTAAAGTATATTCTAAGGCTATGATTTTTGAGAGATTATAGACAATGAATGACTAGGTTTCTTAGACTAAACAGACCACTAGGAATACTAATGAAATACATAACCACTTCAATTATGCTAATACTGGCAGTGTAATGCTGCATAAGTTTGGAATAAATAATGACTATGCTGTATACGGCTCTATAGCTTGTTTTTTATACTGCCGGTTTACTACTGAACCACACTACTACATTATACACAACGTCTCTTCAGTAATAAAAACTAGCAAGACAATTACATATTAATCATATTTAAGATAAGAAATATGTTGCCTAATAATCTTTTTTCCAGGCGTTATATCCACCTACTAAAGAAGTGACATTTGAAAAACCAAGATCTTGCATAATCTGTCCAGCGAGCGCAGATCTATTTCCGCTAGCACAATAGATAAGGATTGATTTATCTTTGCTATTAGCGGGTATTAAGGATTCGACTGTTGTTTTTATTTCTCCACGAGGGATGTGTATGGCATTTTCAATAAACCCCAGTTCAAATTCATTTTTTTCACGAACATCTAAAATAATAACGTCATCTGCTTGAATCATTTTCTTGGCCGTTGCCAGATCAACTTGTTTAACCTGCTGTTTTGCTTGATTAATCACTCCCTGTACGCCACGACGGTCTTTATTGGATTGAGAAAATTCACTTGAATCTGCAATTTGTAACGCTTCCTCTTCGTCGATACCACAATAAAGGTTAGCCGGGACAGCTTCATTAATTAATTTTGGTACGGGTAAGTTGAGTTTATCCATTATTTCAATAAATTCATCTCTGGTTTTACCTGATAGGCGAGGGTTACTTGTTTTTTCTTGATAAACGCAACTAACAAAATTTCCTTTATAATCATGGCCTGGGTAGACTAAAGTTTCTCCGGGCAAAGTAAATATTTTTTTGGTCACTGAATCAAATAAGTCACCTGCATTCCCATTTTGAAAATCAGTACGCCCACAACCACCAATAAATAATGTATCCCCTGTAAATAGTTTATCTTTCCATAAAAAACTCATGCTACCTGCAGTATGGCCAGGCGTAGCAATAGTTTTTATGGTTGAACTGCCAAGATTAAAAGTTTCATCTCCTTCTAGTTGATAGTCTGCTGTTCCAGCACGGCAATGTAAACCTATTCCAGTTTTAGCACCAGTCGTTTGTCTTAAAAGCCCACTAGCTGTGATGTGGTCAGCATGAACATGGGTTTCAAATGAGTATTTTAGCTTTAAGTTGTATTGTTCAAGTAAGGCCAAATAATCATCAATATGATTATCAACAGGGTCTATAAAAAGCGTTTCTTTACTGTCAAAATCAGCAAGTAAGTAGGTGAAGGTGCAGCTAGCTTTATCAAAAAGTTGTTTAAATATCATAGAGGTGAATTTTCTAAAAAAGGGTTATTAAAAGAAGAGGCAGGTTAAGGCTTACCATGAATTTTGCAATATTCAAGCATTCCTCCTTCCATATTATAAATCTGTAAGAATCCATGCCCTAGTGCGATTCTTGCAGCCCTGGCTGATCGACCACCACTCCGGCATACAAATAAATGAGGAGATTTTTTATCAAGTTTACTAATCTGTTGATCAAAATTATCTTGTAAACACATAAGTTCAGCGTTTGGAATATGTCCTAGTTCACCAGTAAACTCATCTGGTCTCCGGACGTCAATTATTTTCATTCCAGTAAAATCACTTGAAACAGAAATATTTTCGATTTTACTTCCGGTAACTTCACCTAGTACATCGGCAAGCAATCGTGTGATGCTCTCTAGTTGGGTATTTACTTCATTATTAATCAATTTGAATTTATCTTTAGATAACTCCGCTTCCGCTAAAGAAGATTGTGATATTTTATCAATGTTATCTACTTCAACTTCAATATCAGCAAAACTTTCACTAACATCAATTGATACTTTCGATAATAAAGATACGCTCTCGGAAATACCATTTACGATTTTTTCTACTTCAGAGCGAGTTCTTTCTACCGCAGAATTTATCTCTACAGTAGCATCAGCACTTTTATTAGATAATTCACGCATACTGGTTGCAACCACTGCAAATCCTTTTCCATGTTTACCTGCTCTTGCTGCCTCTATAGAAGCATTAAGGGCTAATAAGTTTGCTTCTGAAGAAACATCCCGAATTTGAATAGCCTTTTGATGAATAGCTTCGATTAAACCTTGAATATTACCCAATGTATCCATTGAACTTCCCCAAGAATCAACAGATTGAGAGAGAGCATTAATTTTCTCTTTACTCTTTCTAGTTGCATCTTTGGTATTTTGACTGGAAGTATAGATATTGGGTAAAGAAGAGAATGCACTTTCAACTATAGTTTGAGCATTTTTTAGTTCAGAAGATATAAGTTCAAGGGTGCGTCCATTTTCTAAAAAAGCATTATTTAGATTAAGTCCTTTTTGTTCTAAATCTAATTTGTTTGCTTTAAAAAAATTATCAGAAATTATTGATTGTTCAGATAAGAGTTGGTCTGATTTTTTTTTATGTTTTTTTTCCAGATCTTGAAATAAAACATGATTTTTTTTAAGTTGGTTTTTCTTACTTAAATGCCAGCCTAAAGTAAAGAAAAACAAGCTGCTTAAAATTGAAATAAGTAAAGTAAACATTTTATCTGTATAGATTCTATTAAAACAATAAGAATATTCTGGTAATAAGGATGTGAAGTCTTTGAAAATATAACCACTTGTTAAGTGTAGTCTATTCTCAAAAGTTTTTTAAGAAAACAAACCTACACAGACATTTAGTTTTTAATAGAACTTTTTATTACCTGTTTCTAAAGTAATTTAAAACTGATTTTATAGCTTCTTTATTTAGCTGAGATGTTCTGTTTTGTTGGTCACATAAAGCCCCTCTAAACCCAAGGTAGTTAGCTTTTAAATTGATAAGGTTAGAGATGTCCTTTTCTTTTAATGACCCTGCTAACCCACAAATTAGCTGATGTTTTTTAGTAGAATGTATAAAATTCATAATTTCAGGTATGGACATTACTTGTGTTAAAGAACCTTTCGATTTGTCCATCGTATCTAACATAACACCATAAAAACCAGCATCAGAGATAGTTTTAATTATTGTTATATCAGGTTGAGTATCAGCAAAAAGGACTGCTATTAATTGATGACCCTGCTGAGTTATTTGGGATAATTGAGTTAAGCACTCTTGCCAATCCCCATTAGGGAAAAAACCGATTTTAATATAATCAACATCAGTAGTAGTCATAGCGGAGACGGCATTAAAAATTAGCTCGGCCTGCATGGGCAAATCTCCTACTGTCGCACTCACGAGTTTTTTTTGATTAATAGCCTTGACAATAGTAGAGACGACATTAAGTGGTAATGCACCTAAAGCACCTTGTTGAGGGTTTTTTAAATCAATAATATCAGCAGAGCTTTCTAAAATTAACAGTGCTTCATCTAGGTTGTTAACACTGGCGAGTATTCCTGTCATTTTTGATTAAGCTCCCATTTGTGTTTCTCCACTAGCTGCATTAGCCATCCCCATGCTTCATATTCATTGTCTCCAGCGGTTTTATCTAGGCCAATTTTAAGATATTCAATCTCACTATTAATTTTTTCGATGGGTAATATTTTTAAGCGACTGACTAATATTGCCGCTTCAAGCACAGCAAATTGAGCACGATTAAAGCCTTGAAAAGGAGCATGGTTAATCATTTGAATAGTTTGGCAAAACAGTTTTGGTCTTGTATCGTCATCTTCAATCTCTATTAACTCAAGTTCCCTATGGGCTAATGCAGAAGATAAATAATGGCCATCAATTTTTTCTGTTTTAGATAAAGGCCAGTCTCGTCTGCCGGTTAAACAACCAGCAAAGATGCGAATATCATCAGTATAATTAAGTACGGCTGATTTTGATTCTAAAATATTACTCAGTGTAGTGGATGGGCGAAAAGGCAGGATAATAAATTTATCTTTTTGTAAATGGATTCCCATGGGAGCAATATGCGTTTCTCCTTTGGCATTTTGAGTGGTGACGATGACTTCTTGTATCATTTTTTCTTTTCTAATGTTGTACCGGCTGGTTTAAAGCTGTGCATGTCTACGGTAAATTCAGAAAGCTCAGTAGCGCAACCCCATGTTAATGGCTGGTCTTGATTGAAGCGTTTACCTAATTGCCAGGCTATTTCTGCACGGGCTAGTTCTACGCCTAAATAAAAAGCATGCCCCCCATCACTTTCAACTTGTAGTTTTGGGAATAGCTCAAAAGGGTCAGTTGCTGTATGTAAACCATCTCGATTATAAATATGTATTCCGTCCGGGCTAGATTGAATACGAAAACTAGGATCCTTTATTTCTGCTGCAAATTCTTTTATTTCATCTAATTGATAGGGAAAAGGGGAGGAGTCATGAATGGTCATTAGACTTGAGTCTATATGTTTAGGTAAGGTATTATTTTGTGCAGCAGCAAACATAATACGCCTTGCATGATCAGCCTCACTAATGGCTCTTCTAGCATGTTGGCTAACTTCTGTGGCTAAAATATGATTGATGTTTAGCTCAGAGCACATACCTAACAATAAAGTATTCATCCCTGAGGTATCTGCATGCGTCAACTCGGTAATATTACCTACTCCCATCATCATTTCCACATCAGGGTATTGTTGCCTAAAATTATAGTTACGGACGATAGACTCTGTAAAACCAAAATGAATAGGGTCTAAAATAGGGTCAACAATGAATGGTTTATTTTTAGTCTGCAAAACAAAAATTGCTTGTTCTAATGATGATAAATCACCATGTGTTTCGGGAATTAGAATGGGTGTAGTATCTACTTCATCTGCAATCCAGATGCTTTTATTTGTCAGGCTAAGCATATAGTCTGCCCCGGCCTTACCTCCTCGCAGTAAATCATCATCTTCCAATGAATCAATACTAACGCTAAAGCCTTCTAGTTTTAGTGTTTGAATGATTTCTTCTAAATGGGGGAAGGGTGTTTCTGGTAAACAACCAATATCAATGACATTAGCGCCATTTTTTTTGTAATAAAAGGCACGTTTTACAACATCTTCTACAGAAATATTAGGCGCGTCTACTATTTCAGCAAAGATTTTAACTTTGTATTTAGATAAGTCATGATTTTGAGCTGCTTTACCAAAATACAGAGGCAAATCTTTTAACTCTTCAGGTCCTCGTTCTATGGGAATACCAAGTTCTGCTGATAAAGAAGCAATATCACCACGGCAACGTCCAGGGAGTATTATTTTATCGGCATTAAAGGTATCTTTTAAACGCCGGCTAATCATTTCTGTGGTCATTAAGGCAGCAACCTTCAGACCTAATTGATGAATGGTATAAGTAAACTCAGGCTGCATTTTTTCTAAAATGAGTGTGAGTTGTTTCTCAGCCAGTTTTCCAGTTAAAAATAGAAAATGTTCTGAAGCTTCGCTCATACTAATGAATTAATCCGGTCTTTAATGGTAAAAATCAGTTCGTCCACACTTTCGACGACTTGGGTGTATTCAAAACTACGGATTTTGTCAGTTGCTTCAAGGTCAATTTTTCGTGGATAAACCATTACTTTTCCACCAGGCGCGGTTGTTTCCATTTCTGCTGCAATATCGCAAGGGTAAACAATACTGGGAATACGACATTTACCAGCCTGAGAATATAAATTAGTGACGAGTGAATCGGCTATGCCTAATACACATTTAGCAATTGTGTTAGATGTAGTCGGAGCCATAATAAATGTATGATAATAGCCTTTATAAAAGTGACCAACAGGGGGAGATGAAGCGGCTTTGTCACGATAAACAGGATGTTTTTCTCTTACATCTTTTAAATCGACACCATACATTTTTAATACTTCTTCACCTGCCTGACTTAAATATATATCAACATTATTCAGCGTTAGCAGAAATTCAAGACATTCCTCTATATAATGACCTGAACCGGTAATGGCCCAGGCGATTTTTGGTTGATTTTTATTGTTAGCCATATTGAATGTATTATACCTGATTATATTCAGTAGACATGAGAGTTAACGATGAGGCTGTCAGCTTAACCTGATTTTGTAGATTAAGCTGTCGTCTTTTTGGCACCCCAACATTAGGTCTGGAACGAAGGATAATTAATGCTTAAAAAAATAACGAAACCGCTCATTATGGGGATTTTAAATGTCACCCCAGATAGCTTTTCCGACGGAGGAAAATATACAAAAATAGAGGCGGCTCTTGTGCAAGCAAAAAAAATGCTAGAAGATGGTGCAGATATTATAGATATAGGCGGAGAATCAACACGCCCAGGTGCTGAATCTGTTAATGCAGAGGAACAAATCGCAAGAGTTGTTCCTGTCATTAAGATAATAAGAGAGAAAGTATCAACTTCCGTTTGGATAAGTATTGATACCACCTTAAGCCAAGTTGCCACAGCAGCCTTAGATGCTGGAGCTAATATCATCAATGATATTTCTGCTGGACAAGGGGATAAAAATATTTTGACAGTAGCGAGCCAAAGAAACGTGCCGATCATCTTAATGCATATGCAAGGAACACCACAGACTATGCAAGATAACCCCAATTACGCGGATGTAGTTTCAGAGGTTATTGAATCACTAAAGTTCAGAGTTAATGATGCATTAAAGGCAGGTATAAAAAAAGAAAATATTGTATTAGACCCTGGTATTGGTTTTGGTAAAAGAAAAATTGATAATATTAATTTATTAGCCCATCTTTCAGAATTGGTTGATGTTGGTTATTCTGTTCTATTAGGTACAAGTCGTAAGCGTTTTATGGGAAGTATTTGTGCTGTATCAGAACCATCTCAATTAGTGACGGCTACTGCTGTTACAACAGCACTTGGCGTAATGGATGGGGTGATGTTATTTAGAGTGCATGATGTTAAAGAAAATAGACAGGCCGCGGACGTGGCTTGGGCGTTAAAAAAAGAAAAAGATTACAGTGCACCCAAAACTAATTGAGTTAGAGAAACAATTTAACCCATCAATATTAACACAAGTTTTTACGCCACTATTAGCACGAAAAAAAATCGAGTTGTGGGTTAAACGGGATGATTTGATTCACCCTATTATTTCTGGTAATAAATGGCGAAAACTTAAATATATACTCAACCATGCGTTAATACTCAATGCCCATACTCTAGTTAGTATGGGAGGGGCTTATTCTAATCACTGCCATGCCTTAGCTTTTGCTGGAAAACAATTAAACTTAACAACTAAGGTTTTTATACGAGGTGAGAAACCTAAAGACTTAAACCCTACCTTGAAAGATATTCTCGATTGGGGAATGAAGTTAACTTTTATTTCTCGATCTGAATATAAAGGCTTAAGGTATTATAAGAAACATAATGAATTACCCTGTTTAAAAAAAGGCGAGTATTGGCTACCAGAAGGTGGATCTACAAAACTTGCTTTACATGGGGTAGGGGAGATAATCCATGAAATTGGAGTGGAATATGATTTTCTGTGTGTACCTTGTGGAACGGGTACAACACTTGCAGGTTTGGTTAATTCAATATCAGGCCATTCTCAGGTGATTGGGTTTTCTGCATTAAAAGGTGCGAATTTTCTAGTTGATGATGTTGGAATAATGATTGGAAAAGATAAATCTAAGAGGGTAAATTGGTCTATCGAATTAGATTATCATTTTGGCGGTTTTGCAAAGTATAATAATGATCTATTATTATTTATAGAAGACTTTAATAAGCGACACAATATTGAAATTGAACCAGTTTATACGGGGAAAATGTTCTATGGTCTGTTTGACTTGATTCAACAGGATTATTTTAAACCAAGGCAGAAAATAGTTGCTATTCATACTGGTGGGTTGCAGGGAAATAGATAGTGCTGAGGCAAAGGAACGCGAATGGAATAACTTGAATATTCTGACTTGTCTTTTTGTTTCTACGTCGTGATTTTCAAGTTATTTCATGTGTGTTCCTAAGCGAATAGCTACACTTTTATTACTTCATTTCTAGCCGCTCTAGCCGCACCCGTATTCAAAAAACTTAATAATTAACCCATAATAAAACGATGGAAACAAACGAATTAGACAACCCTGAACATTACATTAATCGAGAAATTAGTTTAATGGAATTTAATGACAGGGTCTTAGCACAAGCAAGAGACAAAGGGATACCTTTGCTTGAGCGGTTAAACTATTTGTGTATCTCAAGCTCAAATCTGGATGAGTTTTTTGAAGTACGGGTTGCTAGTGTTCTGCAAATGTTAAAAATGGATTCGGGAGCCGTTAGTACTGATGGGTTAACGCCTAATGAGCAATTGGATGCAATTTGTAAAAAAGCACATGTGTTGGTTGAAGAACAATATCGAGTGCTTAATGAAATGATACTACCAGAATTAGAAGAACACGATATTCGTTTTGTACGTCGTGATAAGTGGTCATCAACGCAAAAAAAATGGTTGGAAAAGTTTTTTAATGTTGAATTGTTGCCTATTTTAACACCTATGGGGTTGGATTCTGCGCACCCTTTTCCTCGAATATTAAATAAAAGTTTAAACTTTATTATTGCGATGACAGGAAAAGATGCTTTTGGGCGAAATAGTGGGCGAGCTATTTTACAAGTACCAAGGGCTTTATCTCGAGTTATACAATTACCTCAAGATGAAACTGATAGCGGATCTTATGATTTTGTATTTCTATCTTCTATTATTCATGCCTTTGTTGAAAAATTATTCAATGGAATGACAGTAAAAAGCTGTCATCAATTTCGAGTAACAAGAAATAGTGATTTTTTTGTTGATGAGGACGCGATAGACGACCTTCTTCACGCTGTTGAGGGTGAGTTGTTAATGCGTAATTATGGAGATGAAGTCCGGATGGAGATTGATGAAAATTGTCCTGAAGAAACGATCTTGTTTTTAAAGGAACGGTTTAGAATTCATGCTGATAGAGTTTTTCAAGCCAAGGGGCCTGTTAACTTAAGTCGTTTACAATCAATTAACAACTTAATAGACCGACCAGATTTAAAATTCCCTCCGTTTAATTCTTATATTGCTCCTCAACTAGGTCGCAAAAAGAATATATTTGATGCAATTAAAAAGCAGGATATCTTATTGCACCACCCATATGAATCATTCAGACCAGTCGTTGAATTTTTACGTCAAGCGGCTACTGATCCAAATGTACTCGCTATTAAACAAACAGTTTATAGAGCAGGGATAGATTCACCAATCGTTGCGGCACTTGTCAAGGCAGCAAGAGCAGGTAAGGAAGTTACAGTTGTGATTGAATTACGCGCTCGATTTGATGAAAAGGAAAATATCGGTCTCGCTTCAAAGTTACAAGAAGCAGCTGTGCATGTTGTTTATGGGGTGGTTGGCTATAAAACACATGCAAAAATGTGTTTGGTTTTGAGGAAAGAAGGGAAAAAATTATGCAATTATGTGCATTTAGGGACAGGTAATTATCACCCCAAAACTGCTCGGTTGTATACTGATTATGGACTATTTTCCTGTGATAAAGAATTAGGTGAAGATGTCAGACGTATTTTTGCGCAATTGACTAGTTTAGGAAAAGTAACGAAATTAAATAAACTATTACAGTCGCCTTTTACTTTACATAAAGGGGTATTAGATAAAATTGAAAGAGAAATCCAAAACAAGAAGAATGGTAAGTCTGCAAAAATAATAATCAAAGTAAATGCGATTGTGGAAGAAGAATCGATTCGTGCTTTATATAGAGCTTCTCAGGCAGGGGTTAAAGTTAAGTTAATTGTTCGAGGCGTGTGTTGTCTGCGTCCTGGAGTTAAAGGCCTTTCAGATAATATAGAAGTCCGCTCAATTATTGGACGATTTTTAGAGCATACACGTGTTTATGCATTTTCAAATAATGACGAATGGGAAGTGTACGCATCAAGTGCTGATTTAATGGATAGAAATATGTTTCGACGGGTCGAGGCTTTTTTTCCGATAGATAGTAAAAAATTACACGATAGGGTTATGAATGACCTCGATTGTTATTTAAAAGATAATAGCCAAACTTGGTTGTTGCAAAGTGATGGTAGCTATTTACAAGCTAAACCAAAAGAGGGTGAGGAAGTATTTATTGTTCAAAATGAACTATTAAAATCCTTTCAATAAGTTTTTTCTTCACTACTAGGAAGAAATAGCTTAAATAATGCACCTCCTTCAGGGTTATGCTCTGCCCATATTTTACCTCCATGAGCAGAAACAATTTCTTGGCAAATAGATAAGCCTAATCCTGTGCCGCCTGAGCCATTTTTAGTTTTACTACTTTGAATAAATTTATCGAAAATTGTTGAAAGCTCATTGCTTGGAATACCAAGGCCTTGATCAGATATTGAAACTAAAGCACCTTGTGTTTTTTTTGTATCTGAGCTGCGCTTTCCTAGAATAATACTGGTTTTTTCAATTTTTATTTCAATTATTTTATTTTGAATAGAAAATTTAATTGCATTAGTGATTAAATTACTTAACACTTGGAGTATTTTATTTTTATCACATACTATAAATACAGGGTCAATAGGTTGATTTACGATAAAGTCAATCCCCTTTTCTTTGATTGAGGCTGAGCATTCATTGTGTATCTGTTGAGCTAATAACGTTAAATCATTTTCTTCATAATTAAAGTCTTCTTTTCCTGCCTCCAATTTAGATAAGTCAAGAAGGTCGTTTAGTAGTGAAAGTAAACGTTGGCTGCTAGTCTCAATATTTGTGAGAAATTTTTGTAATTTAACCGTTTTTTTCTCATCTAATGACGAGCCTTTGAATTGTTTTAAACATAAAGAGGTAAAACTAATAATGCCGTGCATGGGTGTTCTCAGTTCATGAGACATATTGGCTAAGAATTCACTTTTGGAATTGTTTGCTTGTTCGGCCATCTCTTTAGCATATTTTATATCGCTAGTTTGCTCATCAACTAATTCCTGTAAATTATTTTGATTCTGTTGTAGCTGTACTTCAAAGTTTTTTCTATCCGTGATATCAAAAAGAATACTTAAATATTGGTAAGGAACTTTATCCTCATCCAGGAAAGGTGTCGTATTTTCTGAAAACCAGACTGTTTCATTTTGTATATTTAAGAAACTAGTCTCGCCAATCCAAGGAATTCCTTGAGCTAAAAACTCACGCCTTTGCTTAAGTTGAAGTTCATTATTGGGCGGTGCTGAAAATTTTGTATGAATATCTGATTGTCCCAGAAATGCATTCCTGTTTCTTCCTAAAAGCTGACAAAACTTATCATTGACTTCAATCACACGAAAGTCTTTGTCTCGCATTATGATGCTAGCGGAAGAATCTAATGCAAGCTTATGATCTTCAAGTTCTTTTTCAAGTTTTTTATCAAGTGTGATGTCTCTAAAAAAGCAAACAATTACTTCATTTTCAATTTCTTCTTTTACAATATTATCTTCTTCGATATCTTCAGCAAAGGGATCTATTTCGTCTGTATTATCAAATAAAATGGTCTCCTCTTCACTTGCTTGTCCAGTAGAGATGTGAAGTAAAATATCAAATCCCATTCTATGCTTCCCTAACAATGGAATTTCTTCTGATGCACGAGATGAAATGAAATACTTGATATAAGCACCTACATTATCTTCAACCCAATCAGGGCAGGGGATAAGGTCAGGTATTTTCCGCTTGACTATTTCTCCCTCGCTGTATCCAAAAATTTGCTGCGCAGCAAGATTAAAGGTATTAACCGTACCATCAGGTTCAAACGAAATAATTCCATCTGATGCATTGTGTAATAAGGAATGTAGCTTTGTTTGCTCACTAATAAGATCAAAACCGGCTCTTGAAAGTTGATCGTTTTGAGTCTTTAATGATTTGAGCTCTTGAATTATTTGAGAAGTTTCTTCTGATTCATTATTAAGCATAGTATTCATTAGGCTTATGATCAGTCTATATTAAGGTAGGCAGTCACTTCATTACCTTTTCCTTTATATTTTAGTGAGGAAAAGCTCAATTTATTTGCCACGGCAATTCCTCTACCATGGTTGTCCATGCCGCGAGCAGGATCAAACTCCATATAGGATTTCCAATCAAAACCTTCACCTTGGTCAATAACAGAAATCTCAATACGGTCAGTGAGTTGTTGATAATTTAGTAAGGCTGTTTTATTGGAGTGTTCGTTTGATTGTAGACGGTTATTAATTTCTTCTACCCATGTGCCATTGTTATTTAGTTCAGATTTTTCATTATATGAAATACCAAGATTGCCATGTTCTACAGCATTAATCATCAATTCCGTTAGCCCCATAACAATTTTGCTAGGTTCTGGACATGCGTTTGAAACTAAAGATGCAATTGAACGTGCTTCTTCCAATGTTTTAAATTGAAAAGTGGCAGATTTAAGTAAACCCATTGTATGTTTTGATAGGTCAAGGTTTGCTTGAATCTCTTTTAATCGCAAACGATCATTAATCGCTGTTTTGACAATAGACAAAAGCACTTCTTCTTCAAAAGGCTTGGTTAGATAGTAATAAGCACCCGCATTCATGCCTTCTTCAATATCAGCAAGGCTTGCTTTTGCTGTCTGGAAAATCACTGAACAATATTTAAGGACAGGGTGTTGTTTTATTTTTTCTAAAACCTCCATGCCCGTCATATTAGGCATCATCCTATCAAGCAAGATAACATCAAATGTATCTGGGGATTGTTCTAACATTTCCCAGGCAATTTGCCCATCTTCAGCGGTGCTTATTTTATAGTCAGATTCACTCAGGTATTCCGAAATAATCTCTAAATTAAATTCTTCGTCATCAACAATTAGAAGGTGTGCTTGTGTAGTAGTCATGATTTATACAAGTTCAGTAGCTTATATGAATGAATCCTTAATAAGTATAGATTGTATTTGTGAAAAAACTAGTATAGCAACCAATATGTTTAACTAATCATCTGGTGAGGTGAGATTTTTCAGTGCAAGGATAACTAGTACAGACATAGTTGGCTACGTCAAGATTTCTGATTACTGTGGGTACAATTAAAAATGAAGTAAAGCTGAAGTATTTATCATTTATTCTTGTACCGCAATATTAAAAATCAACTTGCTAACTCTCGCGTAGGTTAAACTAATAGGTTTATCGTTATCCTAACATTTTTAGCATACTGTTTGTTGGGTTGCCAAAGAGACGGCAGTCCACGCCAAAAATACCTATGTTT
This sequence comes from Methylococcaceae bacterium, assembly GCA_021647145.1. Classification (GTDB taxonomy): domain Bacteria; phylum Pseudomonadota; class Gammaproteobacteria; order Methylococcales; family Methylomonadaceae; genus QPIN01. Next base: position 19,852 of record JAKIVF010000042.1, read on the forward strand.
ATTTTACCTTTAATCACACAACTAGATGTAAGTTATTGGATTTAATATGATATAGTGAGTTTTTATAGACATGGGTTATTGTGGGGAATTAATTATTTAACTCAGAATAAATACGTTTTTTAATTGATTTAGGTTTATAGGCTATGGACATTTTTGATTCAATCAATTTATATTTAATGACTCATCCAATAATAATTGACCAACTTGAGTTTGTATTTAGGATTAAATACTGGGGTTTATTAGGACTAGCTTTGTACTTTGTACTACTGCCTTATAGAGAACAAAAAAAAGAAATCAAAAAACAGAGACAGTTGTCTAAAACAAGAGGGAATTTTCTTGCCTAAATAACTATTCTCGTTTAGGTAGAAATAGCTGTAGCTTTTTTTCAATTAATAACTTAACCGGATGTTTAAAATCATAGGTATTTGGGTTGCTTGTAGTGTAGTAATTCTTTAGTTTTTCTTCAACTTTCTTTTTTTCAAATAGATTTAAAGATTTAAAACCACGTCCGTAGCGCCAGCCATAACCCCAGCGATACCAGGTAGGAAAAATCGGCAAACCACCTATAATTACTCCGAAATACATGGTATTAGCAAGTAGAAAATTATTAGTTTTGTTTAAAACACACGCTCTTAAGTCCTTATCCGCTTGCTTTTTTAATTTGAGATTACCCCCTTGCCAATAAGCAATGTCATGAGTTATGCAGCAATCACACCATAGGTTTTTCTGGGTAAAAGTACCGTTTGGAAACTGTGAACAACCATCACTGATAAAATCATCTATTTCTCCAGCTGTTACATTTTGTGCTGACAAAAAAAATACAGTGATAAATATTGGTAGCCTATGGTGTGATGACATTTTAATTCCAGCCTTTTAATTCATTGAAATAATAACGAGACTTTGCCATAATTTGTTTTTCTTTATTTTCGATATACGAAGCTAATAAAATAACAAATAAACCTAATACAATTGAACATATCCACGGAGCACTTGAATAAAAGTTGATCGCATATTCCCAATAAAAGAAAGTACCACCGAGAACACAAAGATTGCAACAAATAAAAGGGATTTTTTCGCGATATTTAATGCCTGCTACGGTTAAAAAAATACCTGCTGCAATAACAAAAATAAGTGCCATTGTTTCTTGGTCTACCATTGTAAAATAGCTTACTATCATTACCAATGCGGTACTGGTAAAACGATAAAGGCAAGCGTGAAAATTAATTTTAACCGATAAGGCATTTAAAATAATGGTAATCAGTAATAAGCTGATAAAAGAGTTGTTTTGTGTCACCTCAATTTATTTAATAAAGAAACAAGTGTTGCATCACGAACGGGTAATATCAGCAACGCATTGCTTATATCAGAAGTCCATAGTAATGTTTTAATATTTTTGCGTGCCAAAATAGAATAGCTGGCATAGCTGACTAAAAATAACAAGAAGCCCGTAGTAACATAATTTGTAAGACTAACTCCCATTGTTTATATCACATATGCATTTATTATTCTTTAGAACCCTAGTAATATTAGGCGTATTAGTTCCCCTGATTTCTGGATGCCAATATTTTAAATCAACTGTGTTCAATAATCTAGACAGCCTAGTGTTGATACAAATAGACGAATACTTTGATCTTACAGATATGCAAACTGAATTTCTTAGGCCAAAAGTGGTATCCCACCTTAGGTGGGTACAACAAAAAATAATTCCTCAATTGATCACCGAATTAGAACGACTGAAAAACCAGCAAGAACCTATCAGAAATCAACAATTCCTTATTCTTCAAAAAAAAACCTGGAAAATGTGGAATAGCATTATCGATCGTATCGCTGATGATGGAGCTTGGCTATTCATCAACTTATCTCCACAACAACTTAAACATTTACAGGAACAACTTAGAAATAAGCATCAAGAATATTATGAACCGGCTTTTAGTTCAAAGACTGAGTTTCCTGCTAAGTTTAAAAAATTTCAAGAAACCACGCTCAAGGGTTTTGAAACGTTGGTTGGTGAATTTAGTGAGCAACAAAGAGCTAAGTTTTCCCAGGTTACACAGGAAAGTCAGGAAAGCCTAGGAAAGGATTCTGAAATCATCACCCAGAATAGAGTTCAATTTTTTCAAAAAGTTTCTGCTCTAAGACAACAAAAAGAGTTGGCTATTTTTTTTCGCCAATGGGTACTTAATCCGAATGTAGGGTATCAAAAATTTCGCCTTAAGCGTAAGCAAAGAACGCTTCAAATTCTTTCAATTTTAGAAGCTGATTTAACAGTAAAACAAAAAGAATTTAGACAAGCAAAGCTAGATGATTATATTACTGATCTAAAGGTGATAAGGGAAGTTATATTCTAGCTTAGCCTTAGCCTTAGGACTTCGAATGAGTCACTTTTCGCGTATTTTTGAATTCTTTGTTGGTAGTGTTTAAGATTGTAAGTAATGAACAGGGCGAGGTCATACCTTGATGTTATTTATTTACAAAACTTTACGTTTCTCTACACACCTTTACATAGAATTCTATAAAATTTATTTTGACAGAACGAAAAACTGTCAGTTTTAATTTATCTATAATCTTTAATAAATAGTCCGGATGTTAGATAAATGGTATATTTTTTCACAATAAAAAAGGTAGGTACTCATGGGCGGAATTTTAGAAATAGTAGCAATGTTAAAAGAGCCAACTGGTATGGCAATTGCCGTTGTAGTAATTGGTGCCGGTTATTTTTTCGTAAAATGGGTTTTCGCTGAAAATCCAGATGACGTTTAAGCAGTAATTTTACTGCTCTATATTAAAGCTACACTAGGTTTTCTAGTGTGGCTTTTTTCGTTTATAGTCAACATTAAAACTTTTACCTAAAATGTAGAAGTAAGGACTGGTAATTGTATAGAAACCTCTAGTCCTCCTTCTGCAATATTGGCAATACGGATAGAGCCATTATGAAGGTGAATTGCACGGTCGGCTATGGCTAAACCAATACCATAACCTTCATTTTGTTGAGTTCTTGCTTCATCTACCTGAAAAAAAGGCTTAAATAATTCATCAATATCTGATTCGGGCACACCCATTCCATGATCACAAATTGTAAGGGTAGCAACAGGAGGGTAAGTATTTGATAAAATAAGACTTGTTTCGACATGAGTGCCTATTTTCGTATGCTGAATAGCATTCCGTAAGATGTTTTCTAAGCCACTGTACAATAAATCTTTATTACCATTAATGAAGCAGTTATCCATTTGTGTTGAAATAATATGACATTTCTTATTTTGAGCTTCATATTTAGCCGTTTCTACGACCTCTTTTAATAGTTCGGTAAGGTTTATTTTAGTTTTTTTAGGAATGCTTGCCTGACTACTGATACGAGCAAGGGATAAGGATTGGCTTATGAGATCATTTAACCGTTCCACTTCTTTCTCAATACGTTGTAGTTCAGGTTGAATAAGCCCATTAGTGCATTGATAAGCAAGACCCAATGCTATTTGTAGTCGAGCAAGAGGTGAACGCAATTCGTGCGAGACATCCCGTAGCAAGCGCTGTTGTGATTGCAATGTTATCTCAATACGTTTCACCATGCTATCAAAGTCACGTCCTAAATCGCCAATTTCGTCTTTTCTTTTCGCAATTTTTTTATTCATTGAGCTGTCAAAATGCCCCGAAGCGATCCGATGTGTGGCTATGCGCAATTTTTGTAAGGGAATCGTTAAGTATCGTGCTAGAAAAGAACAAATAATTCCACTCAGTAAGAATGCCATAGCAATACGAGTACCAATACTGACAGAGCGCCAGAAAACCCAATTATTTCGATTTGTTTTATTATCAATAATCAGGGTATAACTTTCTCCTGAGTTAGAGACGAGTTTTATGATAATAATAGCCGGGCCTGGAAGTGGTGGTATATCGTTTGAATGCTGTGGTCGTGCCTCAAAGAATATTGAATCTGGATTTTGTAGGTAGGAATAGAATTTTTGCGGTTCCTTTGAATACTCGTGCAGTGCCTGTTGCATTCTTGTATTGAGTGGACGATTTAACAGGTCTTTTCCTTTTGAGTCGAGAATATAAACCGTATTAGACTGAATGCGATCTTGTGATTCCACCAACCATTCTCTTAATACTGTTTTATTGGTATCTTGCTTAATTAATTGATGAGAACGCTTGATAATGACAGAAACAGGGGTATAAGGTGAGTTCCTTTCTGTTTGTCGAATTTTAGCATTAATTAATGTACTGAAAATGCCAAATAGCATCATAGAAACCCAGAAATACAGAAAAATTTTCCAGAATAAGCTGTGACTATTCATTTTGTTTCAGTCGGTGCATACAAATAGCCTAACCCCCGAATTGTTTTTATTCGTTGGCTACCATTATTATGGGGCCCTAGTTTTTTGCGAATATTACTAACATGCATTTCAACACTGCGATCGTAAACAGTTAGTTTTCTAAATAAAGATTCTTCCGTCAGCGTTTCTTTATTTACAATCTTTCCAGCGTGTTTTATTAATGTATCAAGCACATTAAATTCAGTACTCGTTAAATTAATCATTTGCTGCTTAACCAGAACAGTGCGGTTTTGCCTATCAAACGTCAGATCTCCGATAGTGCTGACTGACTAAGAAATAGTAGCCTCTATCGGTTCTTTTTGCGTACGTCGCAAAATAGCACGTAAACGGGCGACGAGCTCACGTGGATTACAAGGCTTAGGCAAACAATCATCTGCCCCCATTTCCAGTCCTAAAATACGGTCAATGTCATCACCTCGAGCTGTTAACATAAGAATAGGTATTTGTATTTTATTTTGTAATCGTTTTAAGACTTCTAACCCATTGAGTCGGGGCATCATAATGTCCAAAATCATTAGGTCATAATCTTTTTCAAGGGAGTATTGAATAGCGGTTTCCCCATCATGCACATTTTCTACCAGAAAATTCTCGGCTAATAAATATTCAGACAGTAGAGCACAATATTCAACATCATCATCAACAAGTAAAATTTTATTCATAGTGATTTTTATTGTTGCCAATATTTATGAGGGTGAAATTTCTAAAATAAATATAGTTGCAGCACTCCCCATTAAATATAAAAAGGGGTCATCCCAAGTATGGGGTGAAAAGGCTTCCGTCAATGTCATTGTTATAGGTAGAATTGCCAAAGCTAGTATAAACTGTTCTGAGGTGAGGCTTTGCTGAAAACTAGTCACTATAATAAGGCCGGTAATAAATACGCTTAAACTTTCCCTCCAGGCTTCTAGTATATTCCCGGTCTGAGGCAAAAGATCTTACTTTATACCTATGTTTTCCAAAGCGTATCCCTATCGGTTCTGTATCTGTGTCGCCAATTCCGGTGATTAAAATAATGATATACAATAATATCGATTGTTGATAATCTGCTAATTGCATTTTCATAAAAAACAGAATAGAAGACATTAAAAAAATCTCTGTTGGGAGCCATATCAACGTATAAGGTACATCTTCCGGTCTGTTTATTGCCGTAAAAGTGGTGGTGAGAAATTTTGATCGGCTTCGAAAGGGCTTTGCCATTGAGGATAAGCATAAAACAATGATCATTTCCATTCATAAAAGTTGTGTAAGGCGTAAACTCAACAGGGAAAGCTGTCAAAATAAACATGGCAAGAATCATAACGATAAGCTGAACATTTTTCTTGTGTAATTAACTTTTACATTCCGCTTTAAAACCGATACTCCAAGAATATAAGTGGTAGAGTATATAGATAACACTTGTAGAGATTCAAATATCCAGAAATTGTCCATATTGTAAAGAATGACTGAGGAATGAGGGTATTAATAATACCAGAAATTATGACTCAGGCTTTTGTGGATAATCTTGAAAAGGGAAGCTGAATGTATAGGGTGCCTCTATTAATTGATGAATGGAAAAATTGATCCCAAAACATCGAATCTCTACGTCACCACAAGGATGAAGAGGAGGGGCGCTTGAGCAGGAAGAAAGATTTAAAGTTCTTCGCAATAGCCTGATATTACGTGCAGATTTGGCCTTGATCTTTAGCACCCCAAATAGTCAAGACAATTATTTCAAATTTCTTATTCCTAAGTTTTAAGCCGCCTCATCCCGCCAGCTATTGAGTAAAATATCTTCTTTATAGACGTTCATTGGTTTTTTATAATCTA
>JAKIVF010000043.1 GCA_021647145.1 Methylococcaceae bacterium
CTGTCTCTCCACTGTAAATTTCAAGCTCATGATTAGTTAAGGTAGATAATTCAGTTAGTGACATAGTAATATGAAAATACATATATTTTACAGTATGTCAATTTAAATCTTTATGAGAAAGCTGTGGCCTTTAGGTTAGGCGAGCATTTTTTCGAAGTGTTGTGGAATCAATAGCTGGTGCTAGGGTGGAGCGGATTTTATGCGTAGGTTGAGGTTGCACACAGGGAGCAAAATTTTTCATGAGAGCCAGAGAGCTCGGTACGATGGATTAACGGGGTCTGTTGGATTGCTCTCCAGAATTCTAAACTAAATCTTTCAGTTTGTATAAAACATCCAGTGATTGTCTTGGACTCAAGTTGTCCACATCAAGTTTATCCAGTAAACAGACAGCAGGATGTGATTCTTTATTAGAAAACAAATCTAATTGATTGGTTCCGGACTCGTGTTGCTGTTTTGTATAGGCACCATCTTCCAGTTGCTGTAATTTATTTTTAGCATTTTCAATAACTGATTTAGGAACGCCGGCTAACGAAGCAACTTGTAAACCATAACTTTGACTGGCAGAACCATCTTTAACCGAATGCATAAAAACTATTTTTTCACCATGTTCCTTGGCGTCTAAATGAACATTATTTATATTCTTATGCTCATCAGCTAACGAGGTTAATTCAAAATAATGGGTGGCAAATAAAGTATAGGCTTTTGTTTGTTTTGCTAAATGTACTGCACAAGCCCAGGCTAAAGATAATCCATCAAAAGTACTAGTACCACGACCAATTTCATCCATTAAAATCAGACTATTCTCGGTTGCATTATGTAAAATGTTAGCAGTTTCGGACATTTCCACCATAAAGGTAGAGCGACCGCTAGCTAAATCATCTGATGCGCCTATGCGGGTAAATATTTTATCAATAGGGCCACACACAACAGATTTAGCTGGTGCAAAACAGCCAATATGTGTCATTAAAACAATTAATGCTGTTTGGCGCATATAAGTAGATTTACCCCCCATATTAGGCCCAGTAATGACTAACATTTTTCGTTGTTGATTAAATAATACGTCGTTAGCGACAAATGGAATATCAGAGACTTGCTCTACGACTAAGTGTCGACCTCTTTCGATATTAATTCCTGGTTTTTCACTTAAGGTAGGTTGAGATAAATTAAGTGTTTCCGAGCGCTCGGCAAAGTTAACTAAAACATCTAATTCAGCCAAAGCAGAAGCACAAATTTGCAAAGCAGATAAAGACTCAGTTATTTGATTTAATAAATCTTCATATAACCCTTTTTCAAACGATAAGGATTTTTCCTTTGCACTAAGAACTTTATCTTCAAATGATTTAAGTTCGGAGGTAATGTATCGTTCTACACTTTTTAAAGTTTGCTTGCGTGTGTAATGATCGGGTACTTTGTCTGAGTGTATACGTGAAACTTCGATGTAATATCCATGGACACGATTATAATTAACCTTAAGATTATTAATACCTGTAGACTGTTTTTCCCTGTTTTCCATATCAATCAAAAATTGATCTGCATTTTGGCTTAAGTCGCGTAAGCCGTCCAATTCTTTGTTATAACCAGAGGCTATCACACCGCCATCTCTAATTAAAACTGGCGGGTTCTCAATAATGGCACTTTGTAATAAAGCTAATAATTCAGGTTGCTCGGCGAGTTGTTTTATAAGTACTTCTATAGAAGAGTTTTCTGTATTGGCTAACTGCTGCTGAAGCTGAGGTAAAACAGCTAAAGTATTTCGCAACACGATTAAATCACGTGGGCGAGCAGATTTTAAGGCAACTCGAGAGCTGATTCGTTCTATATCACCTACTTGACACAAAAGGTTTTGGATATCTTCATATAAATGATTGTGTAAAAAGCTATTGATACAGGAAAAGCGACCATTTAATATAATTTGAGACCGTAAGGGGCGATTTAACCATCGATGCAAACATCGGCTGCCCATCGCGGTTGAAGTTTTATCCAAAACACCCAATAAAGTAAATTTTATTTGGCCTGATGGATGAGTGTCTAGCTCAAGGTTTCTACGGCTAGGTGCATCTAAAGCAATACAATCATCACTGCGTTCAACCGCGATGCCTTGTATATGAGGAATGGCACTTTGTTGAGTATCTTTGACATATTGCAATAAACAACCTGCGGCACAAATTGCTACTGATAAATGTTCGCAGCCAAACCCAGCTAGATCATGAATATTAAATTGATTTAAAATAAGTTGAGTAGAACTTTCCAACTCAAAATGCCAGGGTGGTCTTCTGCATAAACCATTAAGTTCCTTTAATTGAACGGGAAGAGCATAATCCTCGCTAAATAATAATTCAGCGGGGTTTAATCGCTCAATCTCACTCAATAATTGTTCTTTCGATCTCACCTCTTGTAAAACAAATTTACCGCTAGTTAAATCCAGACATGCAATTCCATAAGTCTGTATCGAGGTGGAAATTGAGACTAAAAAATTATCTTTTCTGTCTTCAAGTAAAGCTTCATCAGTCACAGTTCCTGGTGTAACGGTACGAACGACTTTTCGTTCAACAGGACCTTTGCTGGTTGCAGGGTCGCCAATTTGCTCACAAAAAACAACAGATTCGCCTTGCTTAATTAGCCGTGCAACATAGCCTTCAGCAGCATGATAAGGTATACCTGCCATTGGGATAGGTTGACCATCAGATTTTCCACGACGGGTTAAAGTAATATCCAAAAGTTCAGCTGCTTTTTTAGCGTCATCAAAAAATAATTCGTAAAAATCACCCATCCGATAAAAAATTAGCGTGTCGGGGTGTTGTGATTTGATGCGTAAATATTGCTGCATCATGGGGGTGTGTTGGTTAGCAGTTTTTTGTTTGTCAGCCATGTTATTATTCTAACAAATTAGCAGGCGATAAGGTGGCTAATGCTTGTTTACTTGTATGTTAAGACTACTGTGTTTTTTGAAAAATAAATAGGCCTATACTCAAAATTATAAAATTGAAATGAATAAAGAGATAATTCAACTAGCACAACAATTAGGTCGGCTATTGAAAGAAAAAGACTTAAAAATAGCCACAGCTGAATCCTGTACAGGTGGTGGAATTGCACAAGCAATAACAGAAGTTTCTGGAAGTTCTGTCTGGTTTGATAGAGGATTTGTCACATACAGTAATCTGGCTAAAATACAGATGTTGCAAGTGAAGCAGGAATCTTTAGATGAATACGGTGCTGTAAGTGAAAAAGTTGCCATAGAAATGGTTAACGGTGCATTAATTAATAGTGTTGCTGATATCGCCGTTTCTGTCACTGGTATAGCAGGGCCTACAGGAGGTACGGAACTAAAGCCAGTCGGTGTAGTCTATATTGCTTGGAAAAAAAATGGTACGGCAGCTAGATGTGAAAAGCACTTTTTTTTAGGTGGTCGAGGACAAATAAGGCTACAAGCCGTGAGCTATGCACTAAATCATTGTTTATATAGTGATCTTTAATTTTGAAGCGACGCTATTTTGTTTAATCAGGAAGTAGGAGAAAAAAATGAAAACAATAGTATTTCTTAGTCTAACGTTATTTAGCATAACGTTATTTGCTACTAATCTCCAATACTCTATTACTCAGTTACCGACTGCTCCTTTGTCTGTAGGGTCAACTACAATTAATGATATTAATGATTCTGGACAAATAGTGGGTTCGTTTAAAATAGAAGGGGAAGAGTCCCATGCTTTTGTTTCCTCAGAACTTAATGGTACTAGAGTGATGACTGACTTAGGTGCAATAAGTGGTGATGGTGGAGCAAGGGCATTTGGTATTAATAATTTAGGGCAAGTCGTTGGAGAAAGCTCAACAGAAGCATCAACTGCTGCAAACAGGAGTCATGCATTTATCGCTAATAAAACGGACAAAGGCTGGGTTATGAGTGACTTGACTCCTGATGCTTTTTGGTCTTCGGCTTCTAATATTAATGATAGAAGTGAAATAGTAGGAAAGATTAGACAAATTAGAGATAATAGATCTCGCCAAGTGTTTGTAGGTACAAAAAATGAAAAGAACTGGGATATAACTGACCTTGAAATCACAAGCCAGTTTTTATCTACCCACTTTAGTATTGATAATAATAGCCGGATAATTGGTTCTTTGATCGGAAGGCGAGGAATACTTGATACATCGTTTATAGCTCTAAAAGAAGATGATGATGATGCCGAAGATGCCGAAGATGCCGAAGATGCCGAAGATGCCGAAGATGCCGAAGATGATGATGCCGATGCCGACTGGAATGTTTATTCACTGGATGAGTTTTCAAGCGAATCTCTAATTTTTTTCGGTGTGAATAACGTTAATCAAATGGTAGGTTATAACCAATCATCGGATGGAAGTGGTAGCGCGTTTGTGGCTACATTAAAAAATGATAACTGGACTTTAACCAATCTTGGAACTTTTGAAGAGAAATCTACTCAAGCTTCTGATATTAATGATGCAGGTCTAATTGTTGGACGTGTCACAAGAAGAAAGCACCCTCTTCGTTCTGATGCTATTTTATTTTCTGAAGGGGAAATATATGATTTAAAGTCGCTGGTTACAACAGGGTTAGAAGGTTGGTCTCGACTAAATAATGCTGTTGGGATTAACAATAGTGGGCAGATTATTGGATCAGGGATTTATAATGAAAAGTATACGTCATTTATCCTAACACCTATTAATCAAGAGCCGGTTGATTAATTGTCTGTGAGATTACGTGCTAATCCACAGTCACTGAAATAAATTGAAAAATATAGTCAAGCGTGTGCCCACTTTTTGTAAAAGGGTTGGAGAAAAAATTACTGGATGGTAAGTGAAATGAGACTAGTTATATCGCTTAACCATCCGACTCAATGAAATTGCTTTAATTTTACTAGCATGTCCTGCACTACCAAATGTTTCATAACGTGATTGACAAAGTTCTTGTATTGCATCTCTGGCTACTTTATAAATTTTGCGTGGGTCAAAGTCAGATGCATTTTCTTGTTGGGCTAAATATTGGCGAATAGAGCCTGTTGAAGCCATTCGTAAATCAGTATCTATATTGACCTTGCGAACACCATACTTAATACCCTCAACAATTTCATTAACTGGCACACCATACGTTTGAACTATATTTCCACCAAAATCATTAATGCTTTTTAGCCAGTCTTGAGGCACAGAGCTTGATCCATGCATAACAAAGTGGGTATTGGGCAAGCGTTGTTGTAATGTTTTTAACAGGCTAATAACCAACACATCACCAGTGGGTGGTTTACTAAATTTATAAGCACCATGGCTGGTTCCAATAGCAACAGCCAAGGCATCAACTTGAGTCTGGTTGACAAATTCAACAGCCTCATCAGGATCAGTTAGCAACTTTTTAAGGTCATCTTTGGAAATCGTTTCTAATGAACCTAAGCAACCAATCTCACCTTCAACTGAGACACCACAAGCATGTGCCATATCGACAACAGTTTTTGTTACTTTAACGTTGTATTCAAATGAAGAGGGGGTTTTCATATCTTCTTGTAAGGAACCGTCCATCATTACAGAACTAAAACCTGATTGAATAGCTTGAGCACAAATTTTAGGAGCAGGCGCATGATCTCTATGCATCACCACTGGGATATGGGGGTATTGTTCAATTGCGGCTAAAATCAAATGGCGTAAAAACACTTCGCCTGCATATTTGTTGGCGCCTGCTGAACCTTGCATAATCACAGGACTATCACAGGTATCCGCCGCTTGCATAATAGCTTGTACTTGCTCCATATTACTGACGTTGAATGCTGGTACGGCAAAGCTATGGTCTGCCGCATAATCCAAAAGTTGTCGTAATGATATTAAAGCCATAATCGGTTTAATCCCTAGTCTTAATTTATTTGGACTCTACAATATCATCAATATGAATTAATTAAAATCAATGTTGTTATATGGACCTCATTTTTACAGAATAGACGAAAGATCAAGTATTGAAAGTGGGACGGGGGGTAAGGCTCTGATTTATTCAGGCCGCTATCTTTATCGAGTTGTTATCCGGGTAAAAGATATTTTATCCATGCTGGATGACAAGGTGACTTTTCGCTATCAGGATAGTGAGACTAAACGCTGGAAAACCTGAACAGAAGCGGGAGCCAAGTTTTTATGGCTGGTACTGCAGAATGTTCTGCCAACGGGATTTCACCGAGCCAGAAACTTTGGATTCTTGCATCCTAACAGTAAAGTGAATAGCCAGAATTGGGTGCCGACTTAGGCGAAGGGGGACTTTATTGGTGATGTAATCTGGCAGTAGGTCTAGCAGCACATGACAGGCTGAGGCATCTGCCTGTCCAGAAAGCGGGGGGATTAACTATAAAAAAGGGCGGTTTCTTGATGACCCCAATGAAAATTTATGAACACGCAGAATACCCATCGAAAAATACAGGCAGGATACATTATTCGGACTGTTCTGTAAAAAGTTATTTGCAATAGCGTCATTCATACAAAACAGTATGGTCGGACTTGTCCAACAAATGGTTTAGATTGCGGCTCGCTTCGCGACCACACTCTAACCTAGTTTGCTATAGCTCGTTTCTTAATGTGTGGATTATTTAAAAAACTTTTTTCTTCATATTTCATATTTTTTTTAAAGGTGGATTTATTATTCGTTAATCGCTGAATAACCAAAGCACCTTGGACAATAATTAAAAAACGTTCCGCTCTTTCTTTTGCCACTTTCTTATCCAGTCCAGCTTCTTCGCCTAGTGTACATAGGGCGACTAACCAGTCTGTATAATCTTTATTTAGCAATTCTTTAATTTCCGCTTTAGGTTCACCAAGATTAAGAATATTTAGAAGACAATTCTTTCTTCCGTCACTATAAAACATATTAACAGTAGCAATCATTTTACTGAATTTTTTTTCGGGTTGCTCTTTACTATTTATTAAAGGTTCAATTATCTGGGTATGTAGCTGTGAACTAACATGTAAAACAACCGCTTTAACCATATCATCCTTTCCTGCGGGGAAACGATGATAAAGGCTAGATTTTTTCAGTCCTGTCACTTCTGATAATATTGAAAGTGTTGCACCTTCATAACCTCGGCTTCGGAACACCTCAAATAGAGACTCAGCTAACGAATGATCTTCAATTGTTTGTAATGCCATAGTTTTGAACCTAAAAAAGAAGTTGACATTATACCGAATGATCGTTACATTGTCACTGTACCGAATGTTCGGTATATTAATGAACTATAGGAGTCTATCATGAACAAAACAACAATTGTTATTTTATCTGACCCTGAAAGTGGTGAAGAAGCATTAGGACGTGCATTCAATGGCTTTGCAACAGCCTATGACATAAAGGAATCTGGTGGAGAAGTTTCAATACTTTTTCAAGGCACTGGAACAAGATGGATTAGCCACCTTACTAAAGAAGACCACCCTCTCAATGGTCTCTATAACTTAATAAAAGACAAAATAGAAGGTCTATCAAGTGGATGTGCTGATTTTTTTGGTGGTGCAGAAGAAGCAACTTCTAACGACTATAAATTATTAACAGAAAATCTTATTCCGGGCACTTCTGGTCTACCGAGTATCGGGAAGCTAATTAATTCAAATACAACTATTTTGACATTTTAAAACTATTCCGGTGAGCCAGATGACAAATAGCAACCCTTTCCATCAAGGTGAACTCGATGTTCAAAAATCAGTAGGCGAACAAGTTATTGCTTCTAGGTTAAACAAGCTTATCCAGAACTTCATACCACCGAGAGCACTCGACTTTATTCGTCTACAACCTGTTATTTGGGTTGGTATTGAAGGGCAGGGTGGTTTTCTGTGGTCTTTTCCGTTGTTTGGCTCACCTGGATTTATTAACCCCGATAATAAAAAGCAGGTTGAAATTAACCTTGAGGATAATTATTCTATTCCTGATGAGTGGCGTAGTACTTTACAGAAAGGAAAAGCCATTGGTTGTTTAGTTATCGATTTTTCTACCCGTAGAAGAGTCAGGATTAATGGAATTATTCAAAAAGTTAGTAATAACAACCTGCAAATTGATATTCAGGAATCCTATCCAAATTGTCCGAAATATATTAGAAAAAGAGAAATTCGGGGCAAGTCTGAGTTTTGTGAAGTTACTTTTGAATCTAGTGGCATAGAGCTAAACGAGCAGACGAAGAGTATTATTGATGGATCTGATACAGCTTTTGTAGCAAGCCTAGCACTAAATAGGGCTGATATATCACACCGAGGGGGAGAAAGTGGTTTTATTAAACATCACTTTCCTAATAAAATTCTTGTGCCTGATTATAAGGGCAACAGCATTTTTAATACACTCGGTAATTTTAAAGCTAACCCTCAAGGAGGTATGGTAATAGTTGATTTTACGCTAGGTTATTATTTACATCTTTCGGGGAAAATTAATATTATTTTTGATAAAGAACCATCTATTTTAAATACTGGTGGAACTAACCGGTTTTGGGAGTTAGAAATTCATAAATGGTATTTATTCCAATTAAAAAGAGGATTCAAATGGAATGATTTAGATTTTTTACCTCATAATCCATAAAAGATGATTGATAGCTATAATGACTGTCAAAACCGGAAATATACTGCGTTGGTGGTTCTTGTTATGAAGCACTTTTTTTGGCCACTTTTTCATTATCTAGATTATTGATATATTCTCTGATTCCTCTTCTGCTGTTAAGCAGTATGACCATCATTTATCTGCTCATTTTCATCTACGTTGTCTATAGGGGTCTATTAAACCGGAAGGCCATTGTGTAAAATTTGCTATAATAAGCCCTGATCTTGAATCAATATTCTTACTGAACTCAACACCCTGATAGTACGATGTTAAAAGTAACTTAAGCATAAGTAAAACCAATGGCCTCTAATGCTCTTCATGTTCTGATTCATTGTGGTTTGGTTAACTTTGAATGGAGCGAAACAGCGCCTTTAAATTACAGATAGAGCAACTGGCAACCGCAAACCTCATAGATGATGCACACAACCTAACTCTTGTTCGCGATACAGGAACAGGAAAAACACACCTTGATATAGCATTAGGTGTAGCCGTAGAGCATCAAGAAAAACGAGTGCGATTCTTTAATGCAGTTGATTTAGTGAACCTACTTGAACTTGAAAAACAGCAAGATAAAACAGGGGTAATGGTAAGAAAACTCATTCAGATGGATACTGTTATTCTTGATGAACTGGGGATATCTACCATTCCCAAAATCAGGTGGTGCATTGCTGTTTCATTTAATCAGCCAACTTTATGAGCGTACCACGCTGATCATCACAACCCACTTGAAATTCAGCAATTGGGTAAAGTTTTTGGTGATGCAAAGATGGCAGTTGCACTTCTGGATCGAATTACCCATTAAAGAATGTGGAGGACGCTGACAGGTGATAACTTTTTAACGCTGATTGACAATTTCTAGACAACTCCAACTCTAGTGTTACTTTATTCTCAAAAAGTCAGTAATTCATAGCAACAAATAGAACTGAAATAAGTATAAAACCACTAAATATTGTTCTCTATTATTCAAGTGTCACAATATACGCCTTCTCATATCTTCATAGAGCTACTTCGTTAAAAGAGCAAAGGGGTTATTTTTAAACCTAAGTTTTAAAAAACAACCCACTAACATGGTAAAGACTTTTTAAAAGTGAATGTTTTTTATCAGACTTTTCCCGCTTCTGTCGCTTCAGGGACTTCTATAAGTTTCCCTGACTTACAATCATAAATATAGCCATAGATTGGAATATCACTAGGAACCATAGAATTATTTCTAATTCTTTGGACATCAGATAAAACACTTTTTGCCTGATCATTAATGGTCAACCATTCAATAAATTTACCATCTGTTGTGCCACCACCTTCACAACAATCATGCCATCCTGACGCATCCACACTAGAAGTTTTAAGGCTACCAGATAGTAACTCACCCATAATTTCATTATTGAATGTTTCCATTCCACAATCAGTATGGTGTATCACGAACCATTCTTTTGTACCTAATAATTTATAGGAAATGACTAAAGAACGAATTGCATCATCACTAGCTCTGCCGCCTGCATTTCGAATCACATGCGCATCACCTTCGGCAAGGCCCGCGTATTTGGCAGGGTCTAAACGTGCATCCATACAAGTAAGGATGGCAAATTGTCGACCAGGAGGCATCGATAGCTCGCCTTTACCTCCAAAGTTAGCCACATATTGACCATTTGCTTCCAGAACTTCATTTAATATATTACTCATATCATCACCATTTTTAGGAACTAAAATTTGTACATTCAATCTAGCAAGAAATACCTTCTGCCTTATCTTATTCTACTTTATTCAGTCTCGCACACTCTCGTTGTTCAAGGACATAGTCTATAAACTATTAGTATATAAAATATGATAAATACTGTAATCAAATTTGACGCATCTAATAAAGTTATAAAATAGTTTTTTAATTAATTTAATACTGGTATTATTCTGCGACTTGAGCTAGTTAGCTTTACACTGCAATTATTAGTCGCTCTAAAAGTTTGCACGTTACGATCTATATCTTGAGGAGGTGAAATAAGAGGCGAGTGTGAAATAGAAAGCAAGAGATTATGGGACGATTAATCGGATTTCTTAAATTTATCTTTAATATAAAAAATAATTTATGCTTATTACAGCAAATATAACAATGCAATTTGGTGCCAAACCGTTATTTGAGGACGTTTCCGTTAAGTTTGGAAATGGGAATCGCTATGGACTTATTGGAGCCAATGGTTGTGGAAAATCTACTTTTATGAAAATTTTGGGAGGAGATCTTGAACCTTCCTCTGGAAATGTTTCAAAAGATCCTCATGAACGAATTGGTAAGTTAAAGCAAGATCAATTTGCTTACGAAGAATTTGCTGTGTTAGACACTGTAATCATGGGACATGAAGAGTTATGGGCCGTAAAATCAGAGCGTGATGCTATTTATGCGAACCCAGAAATGACGGAAGCTGATGGAATGCGTGCTGCTGATCTTGAATCAGAGTTTGCTGAAATGGATGGATATACAGCAGAGGCAAGGGCAGGTGAATTATTAGCAGGCGTCGGTATTCCTGTAGAACAACATTATGGCCCAATGAGTGAAGTTGCTCCTGGTTGGAAATTAAGAGTATTACTTGCACAAGCCCTTTTTTCCGAGCCGGATATTATGTTATTGGATGAGCCAACAAACAACCTAGATATTAATGCTATTCGCTGGTTAGAAGGGGTACTAAACGAACGTAACTGTACTATGGTTATCATTTCCCATGACAGACACTTTTTGAACAGTGTTTGCAGTCATATGGCAGATTTAGATTACGGTGAAATACGGATTTATCCCGGTTCTTATGATGAGTATATGACAGCTGCAACTCAGGTAATAGAACGGTTGCAATCTGAAAATGCCAAAAAGAAGACACAGATTTCTGAGCTTAAAGCTTTTGTCAGTCGATTTTCAGCAAATGCATCTAAATCAAAACAAGCAACCTCTCGCTCTAAACAATTAGAAAAGATTAATTTAGCAGAAATAAAACCTTCAAGTCGGCAAAATCCTTTTATTCGTTTTGATCAAGATAAAAAGCTTCACCGCTTAGCTCTTGAGTTAGAAGGCTTAAGTAAACAATTCGATGAAGAGCTGTTTACTGATTTTAATTTGATGGTAGAGGTTGGAGAGCGAGTTGCGATTATTGGTCCAAACGGGATTGGTAAAACAACCTTGTTGAAATGCCTGGTTGGTGATGAAGAACCTACGGCTGGCAAGGTGAAATGGTCTGAAAATTCTGATATTTCTTATTGTGCACAAGATCATGCAGCTGACTTTAAAGAAGATATGGGATTGTTTGCATGGATGGAACAATGGCGTAAACCTAGTGATGATGATCAAGTAATTCGAGGAACGTTAGGGCGTCTGCTATTTTCACAAGATGATATTGAAAAAAAGGTCAGTGTTCTTTCTGGAGGAGAAAAGGGACGAATGATTTTTGGCAAGCTAATGTTGCAACGAGCCAATATTATGCTTTTGGACGAACCAACAAATCACTTGGATATGGAATCTATTGAAGCACTGAACTTAGCTTTAGAAAATTATCCGGGGACTTTGATTTTTGTTAGTCATGACAGAGAATTTGTATCATCCTTAGCAACACGGATACTAGAATTCACACCGACAGGTATTGTTGATTTTCGAGGAAATTATGAAGATTATTTAGCGAGCCAGGTATCCGAATAATATAACCATTATTCTAAAACTCGACCTCTAAGTGCTTTTGTTTTACCTCTACGGGCTTTGTTATCCATTCTCCTTTTTTTAGACTTTTTGCTTGGTTTAGTGGATCGTCTAATTTTTTGGACAGCAAGTGCTCGATTAATAATCTCTTTTAAGCGCTCAAAGGCAGCAACTTTGTTTTTTTCTTGTGTTCGATGTTGCTGGGCTTTGATTACAATGATGCCTTCTTTATTAATACGATTATCTCGAAAATTTAGAATCCGTTGTTTATAATACTCTGGCAAGGAAGAAGTATGAATATTAAAACGCAGATGAATTGCTGAAGATACTTTATTAACATTTTGTCCTCCAGCACCTTGTGATCGAATGGCTGAAATTTCAATGTCATTATCATGGATAGTGAGGTATTCTGATATTTCCAGCATAGTCTTTTACGTTAAATCGTTCTTTTTTTAGCTATTGTACGCATCAATCAATGATGATATTTTTTAGTTTTGTGAACTCTGTATTTTTTCTTAGGTCATAGTACATATGTATTATATATTTTTTTTACCAAGAACTTTTCATAGTTTTATCATACTGCTGATCTTGTTATCATTGCCATTAACGGGAATGAGTGAGACACTCCCTGTAAAATTGATTCGGAAATTTCCCACTGAATTAAATCCATCAATTAAGTATGGAGCAACTAGCCTTGCCTCACCTTTGCTTGACGTATCAACTAAAGCTAAGCCTCAAATTATTGTATCTACTACAGATGGTACGATTATTTTTATTGATGCAGAAACGGGGCAGGAAAATGGAAAAGTTAATATCCCTAGTTCTCCTGGTCTACAAGTTTTCATTGTTTCAACACCAGTAAAGGTAGGGAAAAATTTGATTGTTCTTTATCAAATGCAGGGAAAAGGAGGGCGTCAAAGCCATCGTGTGGCTGTGGTAGATATTTCAACATATCAAGTAAATCCAAAATTTCCTATATTAGAATTAAATGCTGAAAAACCTCAAGCTGATGGTAAAGCAACTGTTAAATTTGATGCTTCATTTGCTTATTCGCACTCTGAAGTCAAGCATGCAAAAAAAGCAGGGTCATTATTAGGATATAGCTATGTTGCTTTTGGAAATGCAGGCGATATCCAGCCTTATCATGGCTGGTTGTTTGAGATTGATATGGATGCCTGGAAAATTAAAGGTGTTAAGTCTGCAATTAAAAATGTCTTGTTGACTACCCCTGAAAGCCAATGCAAAGTGAATGTTGAGGCGGGTACTCGTGAAATGATTTGTGCTGGCGGCATATGGACACCTGCTGGGCCACAAGTTGAATATAGTAATAATGATTATGAATTATTAGTACCTACAGGAAATGGGCAACTTAATTTGGCGAGACATGATTATGCAAATACGTTGATGCGTGTGAAACGGGGTTTGGCATTTAATCCTGAATGTGATGCAGCGTTATGTAAAAACTTTAATCCAGTCAATCCTGCTTTGGCTTGTATACAATCTTGTAAAAACTTATTTATCCCTCGATTAAAGAAAGGAAGTAAGCCGTTAAAACCCGTAACGGGTGAATGTGATCAACTTTCTTTTGCGGAATGTGTTGCCTGGATGGATTATGATTTAGGCGCCAATGCCCCCGTAAAAATACAGCTTAATAATGAACAGGCGGTCATTGTTCAGGCTAGCAAAGAAGGTGCTGTTTATTTATTGGATGCAGATCATTTAGGCACTATGTTTGACCGAAAACAGCTGATAGAAACTTGTGGTACGAAAAAAGACCCTTGTAAACTATCTTGGCGGGGAATGATGGTTACTCATCCTGTGGTTTCAATGGTTGATGGAATACCTGTAGTCATTATTCCTACCTTTGTTTCAGATGAGAGTCATATTGCGGGTATTATTGCTTTAAAAATTATTTCTAAAAATGGAAAACCACATTTTGAAACTTTTTGGCAATATCCTGAAGTCTCCGATCCAGATGCTACAAAAAAGTTCCGTTCTGCTTCAACACTGCCTCTGATTACTACATTGGCTAAACACGGAGAGGTCATTTGGATAGTTGATATTGATGACAGAGGAACTCTTTACGGAGTTCGTATTAAAGATGGAAAATTAATTGCAAAAAGTACAATGATAGGCTCAGGGATTCCTTTATCAAGACCCGTCGCCTTAGGAAATAAAATATATTTCATTTCAACGATAGAAGGCAGTAGAACTACCTGGGTAGAAAGTTATTTAATTGAAGAATAATGTTTCATAATTGTCATGCTCGACTGGTTATTACAATACCTAATACGATAAAGGCAAGCCCAATAACCTTGTTAAAATTCAGCGTTTCTTTAAACACAAAAACCGAAAATATCAGCACAAAAACAAAAGCTAAACTCATAAATGGATAGGCGTAACTAATCTCGAATTTAGTCATAGCCATTAGCCAGAAAATAGATGCAATAAAGGCTGAGGCTAGTCCTGAAACCAAAAAAGGATCAAGAAATAGTTTAACTAAAAAAATAAACTTTTCAGATAATTGGGGAGGAAGTTCGCCATATTGTGCAATTCGCCATTTTAGTATGAGCTGACCATAAACGGTAAAGGCAATGGTGCCGAAAATATAAAAATAACCGATCATTGTATTATTATTCCTGTTTCAAGATGTTGAGATACTCTTCTTGCGGGGTTTCCATGATATTTAGTCGCTAGTTCGCTGTCTCTTAAAATGACAGTCCCGGCAACTAAAAAAGTTTCATCTGCGATTGTAATACCATTGATCATCAAAGCAGCATTGCCCAAAAAGCAGTAATCACCAATGATACAATTGCCTCCTAACCCTGCGCCACCTGAAAAATAGTTGTGATCACCAATCTTAACACCATGACCTAATATTGAACGAGTCCAAAAAATATTATTGTTGCCGATAGTGACATTGGGTTCAACATCTGAGCTGGAAAATATTGCATTATTTTCACCAATAATCAAATCATCTCTAACAATGGCTTTGCCGCTTATAAAGTTGATCAGTTGATAATGTTTATCTCTGGCTTTGTTAAATAGGGTAGAACGGTTACGCATGTTGCTATAGCCAATAGCGATAAACATTGGATATTCAGAGGCAGGGAAGTGGTTTTGGATTGATTCAAAGGCAATTACTGGTAAATTGCAAAAAGTATTGGTGGTCAGATATTGTTTATCTAGACAAAAGGCAACCACTTCAAAATGACTATCATGGGTAAAATGGTAAAGCATAAGTTTGCCAAAGTCGCCGGCACCGTAAATGATGATCTGCTGTTTCATTCTGAATGATAAACTCTTTTTATAATAGCTCTTGGGCGTTGTTTAACTTCTTCATAGATTTTTGCTAAATAGATTCCCAATATGCCTGTACAAGAAATGATTAAACCCGAAAGAAAACTAAGCAAAAGCAAAATGATTAGAAGATCTGAAACTTTATCAACCAATGGAAAAACCAAGAGTAATACCGTTGCTATAGAAGGGAGGCTCATCAATATAAGCCCAAGAAAAAAAATGGCTGCTAGTGGTTTTGAAGAAAAAGAAGTAATGCTTGTGGTAAGCAAACTGAGTTGTTTTGTTAGGGTATAGCTTCGATTCTGTTTCGATGATTTTTCTACAGTGAGAGCTTGCTGCTCAAAACCGACATGACTCATTAATCCGCCAAGAAACAGATTTTTTTCTGGGTATTCAAGTAAGGCCAAAACAAAACGTTGACTCATTAAACGGACGGTCAACATGTTATTGGGTATTTTTACCGAACTTAAGCTATTAAAAAGAGAATAAAACAATGAGCCTGAATGTCGCTCAAACCATTTTCCTTTTCTATTTGCTTGCACACCATAAAGTACATCCACATTATTTTTTGAGTATTCTACCCAAAATTTTTCAAGTAGCTCTGGAGCTTCTTCTAAATCACAATCTATTAAAAAAACATGTTTCCCTATTGATTGGTTTAACCCAATCATTCCTGCCTGATGGTGACCAAAATTTCTTGATAAATCGACAATAGTAAGTTTGGAATCATCTTCCTGTTGCTTAATGGCTAGTTTAAGAGCTTGATCTGGAGAACCATCATTGACATATATTAATTCATAATCTGAAGTAATTTTTTTAGCTACAGTCGTAATTCTACGATAGAACTCATCTAAATAGGGCTCTGAATAATAAAGCGTTGTGATGATAGACAGTTCCATCTAAATTATTGCTCTAAGTGGTTAAAAGATTTCATGTATTTAGTTGCGTTAGTACCTTGATTAAAAATTAAATCAAGAATAGAAACGCCATGCTCAAAGGGTGGGTTAAGCTGTGGGTATGACGGGTAGTCAGAATAATTCATCCAGCTAACAGTAATATTTGCATCATTAAAAAGTGTTTCATCCATATAGCTTTTAGCTGCTGGGCCAGAAATATATTCATTTGCCTCAGTATCCTGGCATAAAGCAATTAATCGCTCGGTTTTGTTTCCAATTAAATTAAAATCTGATGACCACGAAATAGGTGTATTAATATTAAGTATTTTATTAATGGCTGTCAAAAAAAGGTAATTAATTTGACTTAAATTTTGTTCCTTATTATTCAGATATAATGGCTCAAATACTTCTTTATAGTGATTAAAATAGGGAGCTTTACTATAATTGATGACTAAGGTTTGCCAGTGTTTTTTGCCCCAATTGTATTTGGCAATTTCAGTTTCTGATATTTTTTGTAAACTCTTGCCTTTATGTTTGACTGGGATGGTAAGCCATTGAATACCTGTAGATGATTTAATTAAATTTCTATTTCGCCAATCATTTTTTGTATATTGCATATCATCATATAAAATAAACTCATCAACCTGATTAATTAGATCAAAATACCCCTTCCAAGGGATATAGTTAGATTGAAGAATTGCAATTTTTTTATGCATGTTTCTTTAAGATAAGGGTGTGTTAAGTTTCTTTTGCATAAAATATCCATGAGCTTTTATTAGCGCCGATATTATTATAAAGATTTTGATCTGATTTATTATTTTCTTCGGTTAACCATTGTAACCGTGAAAACCCCATTAATTTTGCTGTGTTTAGAGCATTGATGATTAATTCTTTAGCATAGCCATTGCCTCGATGAGAAGGCTGGATATACAAATCATTTAAGATTGCAACTGGCTCAGATTTTGTGCTTGAAAAACCTTTATAAATAGTAGAAAAACCAATGGTTTTATGAACAACTTTATATAGATGAATAATACCGTTTTCGTGGTTTTGTGTAAATTGAGAAAAAAACGCCTTATTTTTATTTTCATCAATTTGATCAACACCATAAAATATTTGATACTCCTTTATTAAGGGTAATACCTCTTCAATATTTTGGCTTGTCACTTCTTCAATCATTTTTATCGTCAATGCTGTGTATAAACCAACTAAACTCACCAATACAGATAATAGTACTTTCAATATCTTTAACCACTACCTTGACTGGGATTAATGCACGACCTTTCCTCGAAAATTGTGCTCTAAAATTTGAAGTTGCTTCATCTGATATTTCTGGATAAGCAATAATTGATTGAAT
The DNA here is from genome assembly GCA_021647145.1 of Methylococcaceae bacterium. Classification (GTDB taxonomy): domain Bacteria; phylum Pseudomonadota; class Gammaproteobacteria; order Methylococcales; family Methylomonadaceae; genus QPIN01. Next base: position 17,766 of record JAKIVF010000043.1, read on the forward strand.
GGCTGGTTTTTTGAATTTAATTCTTGATTCTCTAAGTACTGGAATAACCTTTCCCACTAGCTCAGGAAAGGATTGTTGCAAAAATTCACCACTTGCTGTCTCAGCAAGTGAAAATTGTGCGCTTGCATGGATAGTTTGTAAATGATTATGCACGCTTTCGCTAAAAGGTAATCCTAAATTTCCATTCTCAACCTTTTTAATCCCCACTTTTTTTACAAAAGGAATTTTAATTAAATCCATTTTCCACCTCAAATGGTTATCGTACTAGTAAAAGGTTTACACACTCACCAAGTAATTTAATGCAACTTCATTAAATGAATAAAAAGATAATAAGGCCAATATTAATACTGAACTTAGGATAATAGCTTTTTCATGTCGGTTCCAGAGTGGAAACATTGTCCAAAAATAAACCAAAATAATCGGGATAATTGGAAACATATACCGGCCTTGTGGTTGAAAATCATATAACCAGCAAAAAAGAAGACTCATTAAAAGACCTCCAAAAATGGCGGTATAAGATAGTAATGAAAATAATTTATATTGCCAGTTGGCTTTAAATACCATATGTCGAAAAATGACAAAAAGAACAACCGCCCAAATAAGCAAAACATAAGTGTAATACCACTTAGGGGAAAATTCAGCATAATAGCCATAAAAGCCAACAAAGCTTTTAAATGACATAGAATGCCAATCCCAAGGAGGGCTAAATAATTTAGTAAAACTAACCCCTTTGTCTCTTAGTCGTAAACCATGGTATGAATCTTTTGTTGATGCAATAGATGGTCTGAAGTTCGGTTCGGCATGTTCTTCAGCATAAGCCATACGTTGCTCATATTTGTTGTTTCCGTTGATTAAAAAATCAACTCCATGACGTAAGCCATAGATTGATGAAGCAGCTAAAATAAAAATAAAACATTTATAAATAAAAATCTTTTTATGCTTTATAAAAAATATTAATCGCCAAAGTAAGACAGAAAATATAAACAGGATGAATAATACATAGTTTGTTTGCTCGATACTTAATATACCTAATAATAAGCTAGGGAATAAAATAGTTTTCCAATCAGAAAAATGTTTATTATCTTGCAAAAAAGTATTCAGTGAGCTTTGTTTGTTAACAAGTTGCCATGCCAGCATTATACTTAAAAAAAGCACAAATCCTCCACGATTTGAATAAGCATATAAATACCAGATTTGAGGTGTACACAATAAAGGGGTAAGAAATAATAATAAACGTTTGTTTTTACTTAATACAAAAAATAATAAAAAAAGAAAGGTATTAAATGCTCTTGCTACAAATTCTTTATTTTCAAAAATTAATTGAATAACATGTCTGAATTTTCCTGCTAAAAAATAACTAATACCTAAATCATCTAAGCGTGAGATTGCCCAAGGGTATTGATAAGTATTAAGCGTGCGAGCATCTCCAATTTTTGGTGGATCCCAATATTCACTGAAATACTCAACTGAGGCAATATGTGCATTTTCATCAGGGTGTATATTATAGTCTGCTTGCCATGCTAAATTAATCACTAAAAACAGGGAAAAAAGAAACAAGACGCGAATGAGTTTTGGAAATAAGTTGATATAAAATTTTTTGTTATTTTTAGGGTAATAAAAAATAACCCAGAGTAGGAGTAGGCAAACTAATAAAAATAATACGACTGAAATAATAAGTTCTTTTGAATCCCTTTGCTTATTAATATTTGTTTTGGTTTCTGCATAGCTAAAAGTTTTAAACCCAGGCTCTTTAATTTGTATTTGGTCAATAATTAAAGAATTTTGCTTGTTATCGTTTTTTAGATAAAGAACTTCAATATTGCCAATATTACTCGTTTTTACTTGATAGTCTTTTGTGCCTGGCTGTATGACTACTTTTTTGGCTCTGGCATTAGAAAATGTTTCGACTGTATCTCGCCAGAAAACGGTGACTTGCCCTGCTTGTTCTGCCTTTGCACGAAAGGAGACAACAGTTTCATTAAAACTTAAACAATAATAGAGGAGGATTGATCCAGTCAATAGAAAAAATGCTTGAGGATAGTATTTTTTTGGGAATATAAATCCTAAAATTAAAATTAAAAATACAATGGAAAGCAAAGGAGATTTTGATTGAATTGGACTTATTTCAAATTGGGAGTCTTCGCTTAACGTTATGAACTCTGAATAAGAATTAGAAGCGTTTGAAGCACTTAATGGTTGAACATCTTTTATACTTTCAGAATCATTTAAAAGATCAATGTTGAGGGGGGAATGCTGAATTGAATAGAGCTTGATTCCGTGTATTTTTATGTTGGTTTTTTCTCTTGTAGGGTCAATTCTAAAATGGGTGGATTTTTTAAAATTTTCAACAATCACCCTGTATGTGTGACGACCTTTTTTTGTTGATGTGATTGATGATTTATTTGCGGTAAAAGGCTTACCCTCATCGTTCCAAAAAACTTCAAGTTTACTACTTGTTGCTGAAGTTATATCAAACTTTAAAACAGCCAATGATGATAAATAACCCAAAAATGACATGCCAATAAATAAGAGTGAGACAAACAGTAAAGGTTTGATTTTGAAAAGCCATGCTATAAATGGTCGACGAAAGCTTTTTTGATCAAGCAATGGTGATGCATCATTTTTATGCATAGCTTAGTTTAGGCGTAAAAGCTTTTAATTGTCTGGATTACCCTCTTTATTTCCTCGTCTTGAATATCGTAATATAAAGGAAGGCGTAGTAATTTTTCGCTTTCTTGGGTGGTAAATTTATCTTCTCCAACAAATTTGGAGTAACGTCTCCCCATTTTGGATGAATGTAAAGGAATGTAATGGAAGGCTGTCTCAATATTTTGTTTATTTAAATATTGACTCAGTTTAAATCGTTGGTCTGAATTTTTTGTTTTTAGATAAAAAATATGGGCGTTATGTTGACAGCCTTCAGGGTGTATAGGTAAGTCAATAATTTTATTATCAGCCAATGGTTTTAAACCATTGTAATAGGCGTTCCAGGCTTGCAGACGTTTACTGTCAATTCCTTTTGATGCTTCAAGATTTGCATATAAAAAAGCGGCTTGTAGTTCGCTGGGCAAAAAACTGGAACCAATATCTTCCCAGGTATATTTATCAACATCCCCTCGAACAAAGCGGCTTTTGTTGGTGCCTTTTTCACGAATTATTTCGGCACGACTGATGTATTCTTCTTTGTTGATAGAGATTGCACCACCTTCACCACAATTATAATTTTTTGTTTCGTGAAAACTAAAACAGCCAAAGTCTCCAATAGTTCCTAACGCTTTACCTTTATAAAAAGAAAAAAGTGCTTGAGCTGCATCTTCTATGACGAATAAACCATGTTTATTTGCAATAGTCATAATGCTATTCATTTCACAAGCGATTCCTGCGTAATGGACCGGGACAATCGCTTTAGTTTTTTCTGTAATAGCTTTTTCAATTAATCTTTCGTCGATATTCATTGTAAGGGGATGAATGTCAACAAAGACAATGCTTGCTCCACGCAAAAGGAATGCATTGGCAGTTGAAACAAAAGTATAGCTTGGCATAATTATCTCGTCACCAGGATTTATTCCTGCAAGAAGTGCTGCCATTTCAAGTGAGTCTGTTCCCGATGGAGTTAGAAAGACTTTTTTTGCCTGTAAACTTTGTTCAATAATGTTTTGACAACGAGCTGTAAATATTCCATCGCCAGAAAATTTTTTTAGCTGGATTGCCTCTTGGAGGTATTTAAGCTCATTTCCAGTAATACATGGCTTATTTAAAGGTATTGTTTTCAAATCTATTTCTTGCTTTGGATTTTGTCTTAAGGAAAATGAAGTAATTAGGCTGTCTGGAAAAAATCACCAACTTTGCTTGTTTTATTTTCTCCTAACGAAACTATCTCAAGCGTTGCATAGTTTAATGCATCCCTTAAGAGAGCCTTGTCAGAATCAAAAAATTGGTCACTTAATTCCATCAAACTGTCTTGGAAATTATTTTAATGAGTCAGTAACATATTGTTGAATAGTTTGATAGATAGCTTGATGCATTTTAGTATTTCCAGTGATGATATTACCAGATTGAGCGTAGTTTTCATTAAAAGAAAAATCAGTTGCTACCCCACCCGCTTCTTGAATTAACAAAGCGCCGGCGGCCAAGTCCCACTCTTTTAGGCCAATTTCCCAAAAACCATCAAGTCTTCCAACAGCTACATAAGCTAAATCCAGTGCAGCAGAACCAGCTCGTCTGATACCTGCTGTTTTTAGGGTGAGGTCTCGAAACATTTTTAAATAGCTATCAAGATGTTCAGGATACTTAAATGGAAACCCTGTTCCTAGCAAAGCGGTACTTAAATCGACTTGCTTACTGACCCTGAGGCGACGATTATTTAACATAGCACCACCGCCTCTTTCCGCAGTAAATAATTCATCTCTTAAAGGGTCGTATATAACACCAATTTCTATTTTTCCCTTATTTTTTAAAGCAATTGATACGGCATATTGAGGGTAACCATGTAAAAAATTTGTCGTACCATCTAAAGGATCAATCACCCACATATACTGGTTTCCTGATGTTTCACCACTTTCCTCAGCAAGAATAGAATGTTCGGGGTAGGCGGTTTTAATGATTTTTATAATTTCTTGCTCCGCCATGAGGTCAACTTCTGTCACAAAGTCATTTTTACTTTTTTTGTTAACTGTTAACTTCGCCACTTTTTCAGAAGAACGTTGAATTATATCCCCGGAAACTCTTGCTGCGCGGACGGCGATGTTTAGCATTGGATGCATAATCAGAATTTGTAATAAGCAATTAGAAAACAATTAAGATTAACAAATTTTTTGTTATAGTGTTTTATTTTTCTTCAGTGAGTGTTAATTTAGTGCTTTCGCATATTAAAATAGTTTTGATGGAAACATCTCATCCTGGGAATATTGGGGCTGTTGCACGTGCCATGAAAAATATGGCAATGTCTAATTTACGACTTGTTTCCCCAAAAATATTTCCTAGTGCAGATGCAACATCACGAGCCTCCGGTGCTAATGATATATTAAGTAAGGCAGAGATTTATGATTCCCTATCAGATGCCATTGCAGATTGTCAAATTGTCCTAGGCGCAAGTGCAAGAGATAGAACGATAAGCTGGCCAGAATTAACGGCAAGAGAGTGCGCAGAAAAATATGCAGGACTAGAGGGAGCGTTAACAACAAAAGTTGCTATTGTTTTTGGACGAGAAAATTCTGGCTTAAAAAATCACGAGCTGGATCTATGTCACTACTTATTAAGAATTCCCTGTAATTCAGACTATAGCTCCTTAAATTTAGCAGCAGCGGTACAGGTTGTCAGTTATGAATTGTTTATTGCCACAGGGCAAAGGGAAGAAAGTACGATAGGTGATAAGGATGCTGACCCTTTAGCCTCCCAGAAACAAATGGATTTATTCTATCAACATTTACAACAAACAATTGCTGATATTGGTTTTTTACATGCAGATAAAACACAGTCAGTGATGCGTCGATTACGCCGCATATTTAACCGAATAGAGCTAGATACAAAAGAATTAGATATACTCAGAGGTATTTTTAGGTATTCACAGAATCATAATAAGAAGTAGTTATATGCTGAGCCGAATAAAAGAAGAAATAAATTGTGTTTTTGAGAGAGATCCTGCTGCACAAACAGTATTTGAAGTGATAACAACCTACCCAGGTTTTCATGCCTTAATGATCCATCGCCTGGCACATTGGTGCTGGGGTAATAATTTTCGATGGCCAGGTCGATTTATCTCCCATATGGGACGATGGTTTACTGGGATTGAAATACATCCAGGGGCTGAAATTGGCAGGCGTTTTTTTATTGATCATGGAATGGGTGTGGTGATAGGGGAAACTGCTATTATTGGCGATGACTGCACCCTATATCATGGAGTGACGCTTGGAGGTACATCATGGGATAAAGGGAAGCGACATCCTACTCTTCATGATGGTGTAGTTGTAGGTGCGGGAGCAAAAGTATTAGGGCCAATAGAAATAGGAAAAGATGCGAGAATTGGTTCAAATTCAGTCGTAGTTAAAGCCGTGCCAAAAGGCGCAACAGTGATAGGGATTCCTGGGCATATTGTTGATAGAAGTAAAGATAAAAATATTAAAGAACGGGAAGAAATTGCAAAAAAGATGGGGTTTAATGCCTATGGGGCAACATCTGATATGCCAGATCCAGTAGCACATACAATTAATCATATGCTAGACCACATTCATCGAATGGATAAACAATTAGATAACATGGGAAAGGCTCTCAAAAAATCTAATGTTAATTATAAGGAAGATGACATCCTTCCTCTTGATGATTGTGAAATTGAACAATAATGTAACGTTCTAGCATCTTTGTATGGCTTGCTCTTTCAACCAAAATGGTGGCAGAGAAGAGTTTGTTGAAAAAACTGTCCCCGGCAATGGCCTTGGGAAAGACGTTAGCCGTTATCCGCGAGCTATTCTTTGCACTAAATTATTAAGAATCACTAAAGCTTTCTAATCATTTCTTTCAGATTTTGCCACAAAGTCTCTGTGCGGTACTGATTTTTATTGAACTATCAAGCACATGGTTATAATAATATTCTTGAAAAAAGTTAATGATGAGTATTCAAAATTCTTTTAAATTGTTCATCCTATTACTTTTGAGTTTTACCATTGGCTGTACGGCAATGCGGAGTAAGTTATCGGAAACAAAATTTGGTAGTAAAACATTAGTGGGTTATGACTGGTCTGTTAATAAGGCTCAGCAAGGTTTTGTTTACACTCAAGGAAAAGCTCGGGAATTATTGGACAAAACAGATCATGAGTGGCTCGATAATATTATTGATTCAGTAGGAGTCCGTCCAGAAAAATCAAAAGATTATAGTGATGCGGATCCTGCAAAAATTGCTGGTCAATTAATCTGGCCTATTAAAGCGGGAAAAAGGGTCGCTTTAACATCCCCTTACGGTTGGCGTTGGGGGAAAACCCACCGGGGTATTGATATAGGCGCTCCATCAGGAACACCTGTCTATGCTATTGCATCAGGTAGAATTCTTTTTGCTTCTGACGGAAATAATGGCTTTGGTAAATTAATTATTATTCAGCATAAAGGAACAACATCGTCTTATTATGCCCACAACAGCAAGTTGAAAGTTAAGAAAGGTAATAAAGTGCATCAAGGTCAGCTCATTGCATTAGTGGGTACAACGGGTCGTTCGACTGGGCTACACTTACACTTTGAAATTCGTCGTGGACGCGACCCAGTCGATCCTTGCGATAGACTTCCTCGGCATAAGACCTTTAAATGCTAAATAGTTTGTAATTATTCGGCGTATTTATAAAGGCTGGCTGTTATTTTCCAGAAAAGTCAGGTAATTTACCTTCAAATTTGTTTGGCTTACTCTTTATTGAAATAGTAGCGGGGAAGAGTTTATTAAATTAATTCCAACACTTACATTACTGTAAATCCATAATTCTGCTACTATTATCAGTATATTTTTATGCAAAACAAGGTGGATGTTTAGTGCAAAATAACGAACAACAATTTCTAACCGATTTAGAAAAAACTCTCTGGACCAGTGCCAATAAATTACTCCCCTCTTTGGATGCCGCCCAATATAAACACGTAATATTGGGCTTGGTATTCTTAAAATATGTATCAGATTCCTTCCAAATCCGTAGAGATCAGTTACGCCTAAACTTCCAAACCCCAGGCAATGACTACTACTTTGCCCCCGAAGACTACGAAGGTGGTTCAGAAGGCGAAGCGTACCAAGCAGAGATCAACAGCGAGTTAGAAGAACGCGATTACTAACCCGAAAGCA
>JAKIVF010000191.1 GCA_021647145.1 Methylococcaceae bacterium
TTATCGTTTCGTCCTACGTGTTTGGTACCGCTATTTATACGCTGGTGTTAATGGCATCGTTCAAAATGACTGGTCGCGAGCTTGGTGATATTGTCTTAAATCGCTTACGATACAGTCTAGCTGTTTATATTGTATTGGTTCTTTTCTTTGAAATGACACGTCATTTAACCAATCTTTATGCAACAGAGCATCATGGTGTTGAGTCATATATTCTTAGCGGGGAGAGTGTATTCTCAAGCTATTTTTGGTATGGACAAATTTTGATTGGCAGTATATTACCCATATTTTTAATTTGGTGTCGTTGCTTGAGAAATAATCGTTTGGCGCTTGGGGCTGCTGCAACTTTAGCTATTATTGGTGGCTTCTTTCAAATATACGTTATTTTAATTGGAGGTCAATCTTACCCGTTGATCTTATTTCCAAATGCAGAAGTTTCAAGTAGTTTCTTTGATGGAGTCAATAATGCCTATACTCCAACAATTTATGAGTTTTTATTAGGAATTGGTGGTGTTGCACTATCGCTAATATTAATTGTAATCGGAATGAAGGGATTACGACTGTTACCAACAACCTTGGCTGATTCACATATTACCGTCAAGCGATAATTAGATAACAAGAACGGAACGATTATAATCAACAAAAAACCCCTTGCAGGTAAGCCTGTAAGGGGTTTTTTGTTAGATAGTACTTGTGTAGTTAGTTGTCCTAAAGTTCTTGCATAGTTCTAACTCACTATTATTAGCAGAGGACAGCAGAGAAAATAATTACAAAGAATCCGAACGATTATTTACTGTTTTTCTCTGCGGTTCTCAGCATAAAACTTTGTGACCTTTGCACTAAAAAAATAACTCTTTATTTAAAATAAAGAAACTTTGGGTGCCTTGATTATCAGGCGGAATAAATCAACTGAGTTATGCTGAAGTCTTTATTAAGTTAATTGCTCGCAATCTTTCTTTCAGGATGCACAACTATTCTCATTTTCGCCACTTGCCTCTCTTCAATTTTAACAGGCATCCACAGAGTCCTTCCATTCGTATAGGTCGGCGGCACACCCTTGTAATAAAAAGGCGTGTACTCAGGGTAGTGAGTCGAATAAGAGTGAGTTGCTTCTTGTTGATTTCGTGACAGTTCAGTAACTGAGCCTTGTCTAGAAACTAAAATATTGGTAGATACACTTATGTGCTGATTCGTTTCAAACAGTTTCTTTAATTTTAAGGCATTACGCTTTGTAGTCGTGCCTTTAATAGTGTAGCTAATTAAAATATCAGCATCACTATGATTATTACCAATAATATTTTGGTTCTTTGATTGTTGTTTTCCAGTATATGCCTCAACCCGTAAATAAGGATTTTTTAGTAAATTCTTTATCATCAACGCTGTTTTATAATTAGTTGTACCCTTTGCTGTATAGGTTTTTCTTGTTTGAATGTCATTGTTACTGTTTGGTGATGTCAGTAAGTCCGCCTGAGTAGCACCTATTAATAATACAGATGTGCTTAGCAACAGTCCTTTTTTTGAAATGAGGTTTATCATATTTGTCCCCTTATATGATGATGTTTAGAATTGATATAACAGCCCTTGTTATGTTGTCTCTTTAGAGAGACTAATATATTTTTATTATTTGGCGACAATATTATCTTAATTTAGCGTAATTATCCAGAACCTCTCAATAGAGGTACTTTAATTGTAGCCTTAGCGTGTTAGGCTAAAGCTTTTACTAACTACTTATATTTTTTTATGGATGACATGACTTTTATACCCAGTGAAAACCCTGGGGCTTTCGAACGACACTTAATTAGAAAAAATGATAACCCTTTGTTTGAGGAAAGAAAGACAGCGGTTAATAGCGATACTTTAAGAGAAGCACAAGAAAAGGATCATGAGATTCTAAAGCAGTTCATGATGGACTTTAAAGAGACTATGCTCAAAGCGGTTGAGTTTAAACCCAATGAAGATAGCGAAGTTATTTTAGAAATTAAAGATTCTCTGGATAAGCTGTATGCAGCCTCAGCAACGGTTGCCGATGACCAAACGCGCATACAAGAATCAATTAAAAAATTTTTAGGTATTATCATGCAAGCGGTTAGAAAAGGTGCAGGTGATGATGGACAAGCCCTACAAGAGCTTGATCAAGAAGATGCGGCTCGTGAGGCTAACTTTAGTTTCTTAGAGTCTAAGTTAGCAGCAGATATTTTAGATGCTGACTCACCCATTGAAGATGTTGATCTAGTGCCTACACTGTTATCAGCGGGCAAAGATGACTTAGCGTTAGCAACTCAACTTTTTGATAAAGCACAAATAGACTACGTGCTGACAGAAGCTGAAAAGTTGTTAAATAAACTTGAGTCGCAAGGTGAAGATGTAAAAAATGCGGCTGAAAATTTTGTGTTTATTGAGGGGTATAAGCACTACTTAGAGAAAAATCAATAATAATGGTGTTTATAAAGTGTTTTGCTTTAAAATAATTTTTTGAAAGGTATTTATGAATTTATATAGAATAATTTTTTTACTTTCTACATTACTAATTATTAGTGCTTGTGTCGCTAAGAAGACTCCTGCGAATAGGCAATCAACTTATCCTGAAATAATTGCAGGGCCATTATTAAGTAATACCTGTGCAAATAATGTACAACAACAATTTCAGCAAGCAAAAGCGAACGGACTAACATGGACACAATTTCCTTGGAAGTTTAATTGGGATAAGTCTTATGCTCCTAATAGCACAAAACCTACTCAATTTATGAATAATTACTTATATAAGCATGTGCAAGGCTTTGTGAAAACCAACTCAGAAAAGTTCCCTTTTGTTGGTAGCCATAGTAACAAAGGCGATGGGGGAATTTTTATTCTTAAACGAAATGCTAATGGTTTATTAGAGTTGGCTTCCTTACATTTGGCTGAAACTCCACATCCAAGCGGGGTTCAAATCATTGGAAAGTTCATTGTTTATGGTGATAGTGGTGATTTAGTTTTTAAGGATATAAATAGTTTAAATCAAGCTAATAATATACGACTATCTATTGAGCCTGCAGTTTATGGTGGTGGCTTGGGACTTATTCAGTTAAAGAAAGGTTCTTATCTAATAATCACAACAGGTCCTGGAGGGGATAATAAATCAAAAGCGAGGAAAAACTATTTTTATGAATTTTCAATGGGTGAAGCTGGTCCTGATCATTTAAATTATATAAACTCATCTCCAGTGACTATCCCATCAGGTTGGTCACCAGATTATAAGCTCTCTGAAAACTTATCAGTAGTAAAGGAGTGTAATTCAGGAGATGTTTACACGGTTCATGCTTCAGGAGAGGTGAAAAATATCTTAGGTAAATTGGCACCATTTGGTAATGACAGTTATTGGAGATTATCTAAACTAAAAAAACAAAATGGTAAGTATTCACTTGAGTCAATTGATTTTCTTGAAGAAAAGCAAAATTTAAAAAGTTGTAATCCTCGTGCAGCTGGTACTGTTAGTGTTAATAGTAAAAATAATTTAGAATTTTTCTGTCATCAACATAGTCAGAAAAAAGATGCTTCTTCTGAAGATAAGTATTATTTTGAGAGAGGTGTTATTATTAGTTTTCATTAAATGTTGAGTTGTTTGTCAATAGAATAGCAATAGCTAAGCACTATTTGGAAGCCAATGTGATAAGTCACACGCTGGGTCAAAGATCCATTCCTTATGATCAAAGTATCGCGTAGTTTTTAAAATACCTAGGTACTCTGTTCTATCAATATTCTCTGCTCCCATACTGGTGAGGTGTGAGTTTTCAATTTGACAATCGATTAACGAATATCCCCATTTTCGCATATGCCAAGCGAGTGCAATAAAGGCAATTTTTGAGGTATCTCGCTCATCGCTGAACATAGACTCGCCACTAAAAACGCCACCTGTTGCCACCCCATATAACCCTCCGACGAGTTCTTTTTTATCGTTCCAGACCTCTACACTATGTGCTACCCCACGTTTAAAAAGTTGGGAGTACGCCATAAACATTTCATTGCTTATCCATGTGCCGCCTGAAT
>JAKIVF010000044.1 GCA_021647145.1 Methylococcaceae bacterium
TAGATTATAAAAAACCAATGAACGTCTATAAAGAAGATATTTTACTCAATAACTGGCTAGATGAGGCGGCTTAAAACTTAGGAATAAGAAATTTGAAATAATTGTCTTGACTATTTGGGGTGCTAAAATCAGTAACGAATACTTTATTTTTATCTAAAATCTTGGATAAACAAAAATATCCAAGTTAAATTAATTTAATGGTTTTCTTGTACTAAAGCATTAAGAGTCGTTAAAGACTTTCTAATCTTTTTATCTTCTTCGTTGAATAAAAGAGTTGCATGACCAGCTAAACGCCTATTTTTACGATTTAAATAGAAAAAATCCTGCGTAAAACAGTTAAATTAATTTTACTTGGGTACTTACCGCTAAGTGGAATAGCTACGCTGAATGTATTGTTGAGTTCAATTTTTGTAGAGGTATTGATTAACATGCATTCAATTTTCGTGATTGTACCGAGTCATGCTGGTGATGATGTTCGAGGAAAAAAGTAAAGGGCGGAGGGTACGACAGATTCTTGGTTGGGTAAATTCCCCTACAAGACCAGTATTATATATGTATTAACTCTTTTAGCTTACATGTATTGGCTAAAATATTGGTTCTGAGGCTAAAACCGAAAAGGTGAATACTAAATAAATATAAATGCTCAATATTTTTGGAAATATATTTTGTATATAGTTAAGTCAGTACAAGTGCCCAAATAATGTTGCTAAATTTTAATTACTTCGTATTCATGCTTTTTACCTCTTTAAGAAGGAGACAAATATGCCTCGCGAGGTTACGGTTGTGGGTTCCAATTGGTCGATTTTGTAGATAGCTGTGTTGTTGAAACTATATGTATAGCTTGCTTTCGACAAAAACCAACTTGATATAAATTCCACGTCCGTGGTCACGCGAGGTTTTTAAATAAAGTTGAGATTATTATTCCACAGTCACTGACTTAGCCAAATTACGTGGTTGATCAACATCTGTTCCTTTAATAAGCGCAACATGATAACTTAGCAATTGTAATGCAATATTAAAGGTAATAGGTGCTGATATTCGGCCTACATTTGTGGTGGCTTTAATCACCTTAAAGTCAGGTTCAGAACTTAGGTTGGATTGTTCATCTTCAAATACAAGCATCTGTCCACCACGAGCTTTTACTTCTTGCAGGTTGGACTTTAGTTTTTCAAGTAAATCATCCATGGGGGCAATTGCAATCACTGGCATATTGTCATCTATTAAAGCTAATGGGCCATGCTTTAATTCTCCTGCTGGATATGCCTCAGCATGGATATAACTAATTTCTTTTAACTTTAATGCACCCTCCATAGCAATTGGATACATAGTGCCTCTGCCTAGAAACAGCGCATGATTCTTATCAGCAAAACTTTCAGCAATAGTTTCAATGGTTGATTCATGTTGTAAAGCATTATTAATTAAAGTAGGTAGTTTTTGCAGTTCTTGAATAATTTCTGTTTCTTGATCTTCATTGATCTGTTGTTGAACCTTACCTAAGCTTGCAGTTAACAGTGCTAAAACTACAAGTTGAGTAGTAAATGCTTTGGTAGAAGCAACACCTATTTCTGGCCCGGCATGAGTTAGACAAATAAGATCAGATTCTCTAGTTAAGCTTGATTCTGCAACATTACAGATACTTAATGTTGGAATATTTAATTTATCATCTGAAGAGCGATATGTGTTTATTTGTTGTAGCGCGGCGAGTGTATCAGCAGTTTCACCTGACTGGCTGATAGTGACAAATAAGGTATTATTTAGAATGACAGGATTTCGGTAACGATACTCACTAGCGACTTCAATTTGACAAGGTATCCCGATAATGTCTTCTAACCAGTACTTGGCAACTAAACCAGAATGATAGCTTGTGCCACACGCAATAATTTGTACTTGTTGCACCGAACTAAAAATTTCTTCTGCATTATGGCCAAAACTAGTTACTAATACATTACCTTGAGATATTCGGCCTTCAAGTGTATCTATGACCGATTGAGCTTGCTCAAAGATCTCTTTGTGCATGTAATGTTTATGGTCACCTAAATCTACCGATTGTGAGGTTAGGTTTGATTGTTTGACAGGTCGCTCAACAAGCTGTCCCTGTTCATTGAATATTTCAACGGTTTGCCGTGTAACCCGTGCAACATCCCCATCTTCTAAAAAGATAAAATTTTGTGTAACAGGTAATAAAGCAGATACGTCGGAGGCAATAAAATGCTCCCCAATACCTACTCCAATTACAAGAGGACTGCCTTTTCGGGCAACAATGAGGGTTTCTGGGTTGTCAATTGCGGTAACGCCTAATGCATAGGCACCTTTCATGAAACTAATAGCTTGTGTAACGGCTTGTAATAAATCGTCCGTAGTTTCTAGTTGTTGGTGAATGGCGTGTACAATAACTTCCGTGTCAGTTTCTGAACTAAATTGATAATCTGATTTTATTTGTTCAGTTTTTAATTCCTGATAGTTTTCAATAATACCATTATGAACTACGGCAACTTTGTTTTTACAAATATGTGGATGGGCGTTATTTTCAGAAGGGACTCCATGGGTAGCCCAGCGGGTATGTGCAATTCCAATTTGACCAAAAAACGGCTCACTAAGTTCTTCAATCTTCGCATCAAGATTTATGATTTTTCCAATTGATCGAACACGTTGTAACTTTCCTTTTTTATTTAAAACTGCGACTCCAGATGAATCATAACCGCGATATTCCAGCCTTCTTAGTCCTTCAAGTAAAATAGGAACAACATTTCTTTCGGCGACACCGCCAACAATTCCACACACAATTTATCTCCACTCGCTATTTAGAAGTGACTCATTTAAGGTCACATTAATCAATTAAAAATACTTTTCCGATTTGAAAGAGTCTTAATTAGTTTGTTTTTTTTGGTAAGTTGTACTTTACTTAAAAATTTAAATTAAATGCAAATAATATAATACTTTAACTATAACATTACATGAATATCATTAAGAAATTAAGCTTTTATAACTGAAACTTTTAATTCACTGGTATATACCAGGAGAACTATTGTTAACATAAATATTAGCAGTCTATTGGCAAAAATCAATGGATAGTAAATGGTATCTCGAGTTCGAATTTATCAGTTGCCTTTCTCTAAGCTTCCAGAAAAAAGTGTATAACTTAATAGCATGCCTATTAATTGATGAATAGAAACAAGACAATGATAAAACTGAAAGCTCAATATGATATAATCAGAGTTTCCTTATATAGATATATTAAAATTGGAGCTCAAAAATGAAAAAAATAATACAAATTTTGCTTCTGTCTACTGTTTTTATGACCTCTTCTGCATTTGCAAAAGACACAATAATTCCATTAGAAGATAATTCAACAATTCTTGGTAAATGGAAAGTAACTGCAGAAGCTCCTGCCAGACATAAAACAAAAACACCTCTTAATATACATTGGGATTTTAAATCAGACGGCTCATTAGATACAACAGCAAAAGATGCTCGGAATAGAACTGGTTCAATGAGTGTCACTGTTAAGTATAGTATTGAAGATGGTGCTATTAAAAAACAAATGAAGCCTGGTTCTGAAAAATATGAAACTTGTAAAGTTGTTGATCAAGATGATAAAACAATGGTTTTACATTGTAAGTATTTGTATTTCTTTTTGGAAAGAGAATAAACGAAAGCTCTTTAAATACTTCGTTAAAATATTTTATATATATAGTAGTTTTATAAAAATATAAGTTTAACGGAGTATTTGATTTGATATTATCGTACTCTACTGACTAAGTATACAGCTGAACAAAAAACGAGAGTACTTGGTAAGAGTGCCATTATGATGGGGTTATATCCATAGATCAACCCTACATGCCCTACTATTTTATCAAAAATATTAAAAGTCATTCCTATAATGATACCAATCATCATACGCCCTCCTATTCCAGTTCCTCGCTTAATTCCAATAACAAAAGGAATGGAAACCATCAACATAACAAAGGTAATAAAAGGGTTAACCAAGCGACTCCAGAATGCTAATTCAAAACGCTGGGTTTTTTGTTTGTTGTCTTTAAGAAAACTGATATACATAAATAAGTCATATAAGGACATATCTTCTGGTTTTACGACGACAACTTTAAGCAAATCTGGATCAATTGTAGTTTTCCAATCTAGTTGATTTAAATTGTTTGCTTGAATAGGTTCAGATAACACCTGTGTTTGTCTTACTTTCTCCATACGCCACAATTTATTTCCTATAAATGTTGCATGATCAATGTGACTCATTGAAATTAAATTTCCTTGATCATTAACTTCATAAGAATAAATATCAGATAACACGCCTTTTTTATGGATTTTTTGAACATTAATAAATTTATTTTCTTCTCTTAACCATAACCCATATCTAGAACTCATAACAATTTCGTTATTTTGGGATGTGGTTTTTATTAATTGAGCCGCTCGTTCTGCCTCTGGCGCAATAAACTCTCCAACCAAAATTGCTCCAATAACTAAAATTACTCCAGCCAACATAACAGATTTAATAATCCAGAAAATTGATAAGCCTGCCGCACGCATGGCAATAATTTCTCGGTTATTGGCCATTGTACCTACAACAAATAGGCTGCCTAGTAAGGCAGCAGAGGGTATAAGTTCATAGAAAACTCTGGGAGAGGTTAAGGCAATGTATTGAAAAACTTCCTTTAAACCATAACTGCCTTTTCCCATATCTTTTAATTCATCACTAAAGGTAAATAAGTTAAAGAGAGTTAATAAAAGCATTAAGGCAATAGCAGATCCTTTTAAAACTTCTTTGACGATATATGCTGTTAATACGTTCACGCATTACCCCGTAAATTTAGTCTTAACATAACCCATTTCAACCCATAGAGACGAATCAACAAAAACCCACCTAGTAAAAGTAATAATAAATAAATTCCATAATAGCCTAATGATGGTGGTATTGTTTCGTTAGCAACCCAACTCTGGCTGATTCGCTTTACATTGCCATAGACAAAATAGATGGCAAAGGCGACAAGTAAGCTACCGTAAACACCTCCTCGGGGAGAAAGTTTCGCTAAAGGAATAGCTAAAAAGCTTAAAAAAATAACACCAAGAGGAATAGATAGCCGGTTTTGCATTTCAGCTATATGAGGTAATTGAGTAGATACCCACAATTCGTTGCTAGGTGCTCCATCAAGTTCTTGTGGTAAAAAAGTAGTTTTCTTTTCTAAACGTACAGCATATTCGGAAAATTTTTCAAAGGTGACACTTATTTCACCTGGAACAGCTATAACTCGTTCACCGTCCTTTAATATAAGATAAAGCCCACCTGATAAATGCTCCAAGGTGCCATATTTAGCATTAATAATGCCTATTGAATCTCCTGTTCTATTTTGTACAAAAATATTATGCATGCGTTTTTCAGCATCTATATATTCTGTATAAAAAACCAAATCACCATGACTGTATTCACTAAATCGCCCTGCTGAAATGCCTCTGAGATCAGCTACTTGCTGATCTGCATGAGTTAGTTCTTGTATTTGTGACTCAGCCCAGGGGGTCGCAACCAGAGATAACCAGCCAGCAGCAATACTAAGCGGAAAGACTAATAAAAAAACAGCACGATAAATAACAACGGCACCGCCGCCAGCAGAAGCTACTGCCGACATTTCTTGATCTCTATACATTCTACCCAAGACCATTAAAATTGCCATAAAAATAGAAGCGGGTAAAAAGGTGCTGATTGCGACCACTGTTTTTAACCCTAAAATACTTAAAACAGTTTCATTAGAAATACCTCCTTCAATTGCCTTGGCCAGTACTTTAATAAACTTGCGACTCACAATAATAACAACAATGACAGATAATACAGCCAAGACTGTTTTGAACAAATCTTTTATGATCATCTTATCTAGTACGGAAATAAAATGGTAGGATTTAACTTTTTCTTTTTTATGCATTTTAATGCTCAAATAACTCACTTTAAAAACTAAGGTATAATTTACAATGATTGGTACTTATTCCCTTAAATTTAGCTCTCGCAGATTATCTTATGGACTATTCTATAGAAACCTTAGCATTTGACAAACAACAAACTGATTGTGTCATTATCAGTGTTTATGAAAATAAACAACTTAGCCCCTCAGCTGAGTCGATTGATAAAATAAGCCAAGGGTTCATTACTCAACAAATTGAACGTGGTGATATTAAAGGTAAAAATGCAGAAACAACCCTGTTCAATTATATCCCTGATAGCTCAATTGAACGCATTTTAGTTGTTGGTTTAGGAGAAAAAGACAAGTTAACTGCTAAACTTTTTCGTAAAGCATTAAAGTCAGCGATTGCTGCAATTAAAGCGTTATCAATACAATCAGTAAATTGCGCATTAATTGATAGCGATGTTAAAAATAAAGATAATCAGTGGAAAGTGCGGCAAATAGTAGAGGTATTTAATGATAATCTCTACAAATACGACGAAACAAAGAGTGAAAAAGAGCCGAATTTAAAACTAGAAAATATAATAATTAATGCATTAGATTCTGAAAAAGAACTTGTAGAACGAGGATTAAAATATGGATTAGCTATTTCGCAAGGGATTGGTCTAACAAAGTTTGTAGCAGATCTTCCAGGAAATATTTGTACACCCTCATTTCTTGCAGAACAGGCAAAAATGGTCGCAGGTAAATTTAAAACAATGGAGGTGGAAGTACTGGAAGAAAAAGAAATTGAAGAGCTGGGCATGGGTTCTTTTCTTTCTGTTTCCAGAGGAAGCCGTCAACCCGCTAAATTGATTGTATTAAATTATCAAGGTGGTGAAAAAGAGAGCAAACCTGTTGTTATAGTGGGGAAGGGCTTAACTTTTGATGCAGGAGGTATTTCATTAAAACCAGGCGCAGGAATGGATGAAATGAAATACGATATGTGTGGCGGTGCTAGTGTTTTAGGTACTTTACAAGCAGCGGCAAAAATGGAATTAAAGATTAATATTGTTGGAATTATTCCTTCATCAGAAAATATGCCAGATGGGGATGCAAATAAGCCGGGTGATGTAGTAACCAGCATGTCTGGTTTAACCATAGAAATTTTAAATACGGATGCAGAAGGCAGGTTGATTCTTTGTGACGCATTGACCTACGCAAAAAAATTCAACCCCGAAGTGGTTATTGATTTGGCAACTTTAACAGGTGCATGTCTTGTTGCTCTGGGAAGAGTACCTAGTGGGATATTAGGCAATGATGATGATTTATGTAATGATTTAATCAGTGCAGGTGATACGGCTTGTGATAGTTTATGGCGCTTACCTTTATGGGAAGAATATCATGAGCAATTAAAATCTAATTTTGCTGATTTAGCTAATATTGGTGGTCGAGATGCAGGGACTATTACGGCTGCCTGTTTCTTGTCTCGTTTTACCGAAAATTATCGTTGGGCACATTTAGATATTGCTGGTACAGCTTGGCGTACCGGTGCAAATAAAGGAGCAACAGGTCGGCCTGTAGCACTATTAAGTCAATATTTAATTGATAAGAGTGATGCCTGAGGCAAGCTTTTATATTTTACCGACTGATACATTATCTGAACGATATTTATTTGCTTGTAAACTGATAGAAAAAGCTTATCGAAGCGGACAGTTTTGTTATGTATATACTGATTCTCATCAACAAAGCGAGTTATTAGATGATCAATTATGGACTTTTAGAGAAAACAGTTTTATACCGCATCAGATTTACGAGGAAAATACTCCTAAATATGAACGAACTATTTTAATTGGGACAAAAGAAGCCCCCCAAAAATGGAAAAAACTGATTTTTAATCTTTCATCGAAATATCCAGATAATTTAGATCAGACAGAACGTGTTTTAGAAATTCTTGATAATAATGAAGAGTTAAAATTGGCAGGACGGCATCGTTTTCGTCGATATACACAAAATGGATTTAACATGACAACTCATAATATGAATGAAAAGTAGGCTGCTATCTTTTGGCAATCTAAAATTTTCGTATAACTTCTCGTTAAAGTCGAGTTACCATAAGGATGGCAGCTCAACTTACCTTATATAAAACTACAGAAACATCCATGGAAAAAACATACTCCCCTCATTCAATCGAACAGCGTTGGTATCAAACTTGGGAAGAAAAAGGCTATTTTGAAGCTAAGTCGGAAGGTGAATCCTTTTGTATTATGATTCCACCCCCTAATGTCACAGGTAGTTTACATATGGGACATGCATTTCAAGATACCATAATGGATGCACTAACAAGATACCATCGGATGAAAGGGCGTAACGCACTATGGCAACCAGGTACAGATCATGCGGGCATTGCCACTCAAATGGTCGTAGAGCGTTTAATTAATGCCGAAGATAAAACTCGTCATGATTATGGACGCGAAAAGTTTATCGAAAAAATATGGGAGTGGAAAGAGAAATCAGGCGGTACGATTACTCAACAGTTACGTCGTATGGGGTCATCTCTGGATTGGGAAAAAGAACGATTTACCATGGATGACGGCATGTCTGATGCCGTGCAGGAAGTCTTTATTAAACTCCATGAAGAAGGCTTGATTTATCGAGGTAAGCGCTTAGTCAATTGGGATCCGGTTTTACATACGGCTGTTTCAGATTTAGAGGTATTATCTGAAGAAGAAAATGGTTTTATGTGGCATATGCGTTATCCATTAACAAATGGTTCAGGCTATCTGATAGTTGCCACTACGCGTCCAGAAACATTGTTAGGTGATGCCGCTGTGGCTATTCATCCAAATGATGATCGATATCAGCATTTATTGGGTGAGTTTGTCGAGTTGCCTCTCACGGGTCGAAAAATCCCAATTATAGCGGATGAACATGTAGATCCTGAATTTGGTACGGGTTGTGTCAAAGTTACTCCTGCACATGATTTTAATGATTATGATGTTTGGACAAGGCATAGAGATTTATCCGCTATCCAAACATTGCCAAATGGAGGCTTAATCAATATTTTTACTATTGATGCGACTATTCGTGGAAACGAAGAGGATGAGCAGAAGCTGGTCCCAGAAAAATATATTGGCATGGATCGCTATGATGCGCGAAAACAGATGGTTGCTGATTTAGATGAACAAGGACTATTGGAAAAAGTTGTTGACCATAAATTAATGGTGCCGAGAGGTGATCGTTCAAATAGTGTAATAGAACCTTTTTTAACGGATCAATGGTATGTGAAAGTAGCACCGCTTGCAAAACCAGCCGTAGAAGCAGTGGAAAATGGCGATATAAAGTTTGTTCCAGATAATTGGAAAAACACTTACTTTGAATGGATGCGGAATATTCAAGACTGGTGTATTTCTCGGCAGATATGGTGGGGACACCGCATACCAGCTTGGTATGATGAGCAAGAAAATATTTATGTAGGTCGTTCAGAACAAGAAATTCGAGAAAAACATAACCTAAGCTCAGAAATAACGCTTAGACAGGATGAAGATGTATTGGATACTTGGTTTTCCTCTGCTCTTTGGCCATTTTCAACGCTAGGCTGGCCAGAAAAAACACCAGAACTGGCTAAGCATTACCCAACCAGTGTTTTAGTCACTGGTTTTGACATCATTTTCTTTTGGGTTGCCAGAATGATTATGATGGGATTGAAATTTCAAGGGGAAGTTCCTTTTAAAGAAATTTATATGCATGGTTTAGTGCGTGATGCAGAAGGGCAAAAAATGTCCAAATCAAAAGGCAATGTACTTGATCCGATTGATTTAATTGATGGTATTGAGCTAGAAGCATTAGTTGAAAAAAGACTAGCGGGTATGATGCAGCCTCATTTACAAAAGAAGATAGAAAAAGCCACACGCAAACATTTTCCTGATGGCATTCCTTCTTTTGGCACAGATGCATTACGTTTTACCTTTGCTTCTTTAGCCTCGACAGGGCGTGATATTCGTTTTGATTTAGCACGTACGGAAGGTTATCGTAATTTCTGTAATAAGCTATGGAATGCTGCACGTTATGTATTGATGAATACGGAGAATCAAGATAATGGTCTGTCCGGTTTGCCTTGTCATTATTCACAAGCAGACTTGTGGATTACTTCGAGATTAAATCAGGTTATAACAACAACAAGTGAGGCGATCGAAAATTATCGCTTTGACCTAGCTTCGCAAGCAATTTATGAATTTACATGGAATGAATATTGTGATTGGTATTTAGAACTTGCAAAAATATCATTACAATCTGAAGATGAAGCATTACAAAGAGGTACACGAAAAACATTAGTTTCTGTTTTAGAAACTATTTTACGCTTAAGCCACCCCATCATGCCTTTTATTACGGAAGAAATCTGGCAGCGTGTTGCTCCTTTGGCTGGTATTAGTGCAGATACCATCATGTTACAACCTTATCCAGAAACAGATGTAAAACTAATCAACGAAGAGGCCATTAAATCCATCAATTGGGTAATGGCATTTATTTTAGGCATCCGTAGAATTCGTGGCGAAATGAATATTGCCCCAGGTAAACCTTTACCTGTTTTAGTGCAAAATACATCGACTGATGACTTAACTTTTTTAAAATCAAACAAAGATTATCTTTTAAAGTTAGGACGTATTGAAACTATCACTTTGTTAGGGGGGGATGAAATTGCTGCAGAATCAGCGATATCTCTAGTAGGTGAAATGAAAATTTTGATTCCTATTGCGGGGTTAATTGATAAAGATGCTGAAATAGCTCGATTAGAAAAAGAAATTCAAAAAAAAGTTAAAGATTTACCTAGAATTGAAGGCAAATTAAATAATCCAAAATTTATTGATAAAGCACCCGCTGAAGTTATTACTAAAGAAAAAGAAAAGTTAGCAGCTTTATATTCTTCAAAGAAAAACCTTGAAGAGCAATTGAGTAAGATTAAAAAGCTTTAAGTAGATCAAAAATTAGAAATAAATAAAGAGCTTACAGTATATTAAATTTTAAGTATTTTTCTTGTTAAGCTCTTTTTTCCTCTCTTATATTACGTTTGGTATAGAACGTAACACCCCTCTGCATCCACACGACAAAAATCAACTTGTTATAAATACGGCATTCATATCAGCGTAAAGGATAACTTGTCCTATATAGACAAGTTATATTTTTCATCTATATTTGTATTACTACAAAAGAATTAATACGAATATTTATGGCAACAGCACAATCAGACTTACAATTTGGCGGAATAATAAGATGTCTAATTCAAAAAGACTTGTTGTCAGAGGCTGACGCACAAAAACACGTTGCTGAAGCTAAAAAAAAGAAAATAACTTTTATAAGCCATATAGTTTCAAATAAAATTATTGAGAGCAAACTGATTGCTTCAGTTGCCTCAATTGAATATGGAGTACCGTTTTTTAATTTAGATGCAATAGATACAAATTCATTACCTATTGATTTAGTAAGTGAAAAGCTGATTCGAAGCCATCATTCTTTACCTCTATTGAAACGGGGTAATCGCTTATTTGTTGCTGTTTCAGATCCTACCAATTTTCAGGCACTTGATGAAATAAAATTTCATACTCGTCTGAATACAGAAACAATTCTAGTTGAAGAAGATAAATTATCTAATATTATTGAAACAGCATTAGAAGCTGCAGATACATCAATGTCCGATTTATTGGATGATGATTTAGAAAATATTGATATTTCTGGGGGTGATGAAAATCCAGAAGATGATGGTTCTGATTCAGATGTTGATGATGCTCCTATTGTACGTTTTGTGAATAAAATATTATTAGACTCGATTAAAAAAGGTGTTTCAGATATTCATCTTGAACCTTATGAAAAAACATTCCGTATTCGCTTTAGAGGAGATGGAATACTTTATGAGGCAGCTAGTCCACCAGCAAATATAGCTAACAGAATCATTTCTCGTATTAAAGTAATGTCTAAAATGGATATTGCAGAGCGCAGGGTGCCACAAGATGGGCGGATAAAAATGAAATTGTCTAAAAACAGGGCAATTGATTTTCGAGTCAACACTTGTCCTACTTTATTTGGCGAAAAAGTTGTTTTACGTATTTTAGATCCTACTAGTGCGCAAATAGGAATTGAAAAGTTAGGTTTTGAACCTGATCAACAAGAACTATTTTTGAAAGCTATTCATAGGCCTTATGGAATGGTTCTTGTAACTGGCCCAACAGGAAGTGGTAAAACAGTTTCTTTGTATACTGGGCTAAATATTTTAAACAAAATTGAACGAAATATTTCAACGGCGGAAGACCCCGTAGAAATAACAGTAGAAGGGATTAATCAAGTCAACATGAATGTTAAGGCAGGTTTAACATTTGCTGTCGCATTAAAAGCTTTTTTAAGACAAGATCCAGACATTATTATGGTTGGGGAAATTCGTGATCTGGAAACGGCGAGTATCTCGGTAAAAGCAGCACAAACAGGCCACTTGGTTTTGTCAACTCTTCACACGAATGATGCTCCCCAAACGATCAATCGATTAATGCAAATGGGGATAGAGCCTTTCAACATTGTTTCGGCAGTGAGTCTAATTATGGCTCAACGTTTAGGGCGTAGGCTTTGTGAACATTGTAAGAAAGAATCAGATTTACCCGATAGTGTTTATCTTGATGCAGGATTTGAGCAAGAAGAGTTAGCAACACTAAAAGTTTATACCGCTGTGGGTTGTGATCAATGCAACGAAGGCTACAAAGGTCGAGTTGGAATTTATCAAGTGATGCCAATCAGTGAAAAAATGCGTGCCTTAATTTTAAAGGGTGGGAATGCTATGGAGTTGGCTGAACTCTCTAAAAGTGAAGGAATTAATGACTTACGAGCCTCTGGCTTGGTTAAAGTACGGCAAGGAATAACAAGCCTTGAAGAAATAAACAGGATTACAGAGGAATAAAGATGGCAGAAGAAATAGAGCAAATTGATTTTATTTGGGAAGGGAAAGATAGAGCTGGTAATAAATCAGGGGGTGAAATTAGTGCAATAAGCGAACTTATTGCTCGTGCTGATGTTCGAAAAATGGGCTATATTCTTAAAAAAATAAAGAAAAAGCCTAAGCCTTTATTTGGAGCAAAAACACAGGCTATCACGCCAGGTGATATTTGTGTTTTTGCTCGCCAATTAGCAACAATGCTTGAATCTGGTGTACCTTTAGTACAGGCTTTCGATATTATAGGAAAGGGAAATAAAAACCCAAGTATGTCAGAATTATTGCTATCAATAAAAGCTGATATTGAAGGGGGGGATACATTATCAGAGGCATTAGGTAGAAGAAGTATTTATTTTGATGACCTTTTCTGTAGTTTAGTTGAGGCAGGAGAGCAGTCTGGTGTGCTTGAAGGCTTATTAGATAAAATTGCAACCTACAAAGAAAAATCTGAATCCATTAAGAAAAAAGTAAAAAAAGCATTAACTTATCCAATAGCAGTATTAGTCGTTGCCTTTATTGTAACGGCTATTTTACTTATCTTTGTGGTACCAGTCTTTGAAGATTTATTTAAAAGTTTTGGTGCAGATTTACCTGCTTTTACTAAGTTTGTGATTGCTTTATCAGAATGGGCTCAATCGTGGTGGTGGGCAGTATTATTAGGGCTATTTTCAGCTTTTAAAATTTTCGATTTTTTCAAAAAGCGTTCAGCAAAATTTAGACACTTCCTGGATAAAACATTGCTAAAATTACCTGTTATTGGTGAAATCCTTTATCAATCAGCAATTGCTCGTTATTCTCGTACTTTATCAATTATGTCAGCTGCGGGAGTTCCTTTGGTCGATGCATTAGAGTCAGTTGCAGGTGCTTGTGGAAATATTATTTTTTATGAGGCAGTTATAAAAATTCGTGATGATGTCTCGACTGGACAACGTTTACAATATTCTATGCAACAAGTGGGTATTTTCCCACATATGGTTGTGCAAATGGTAGCTATTGGGGAGGAATCAGGAAAAATCGACACAATGCTTGATAAAACAGCTGATTTTTATGAGGAAGAAGTTGACAATATGGTCGATAATTTAAGTAGCTTAATGGAGCCTTTTATTATGGTTATATTAGGGACTTTAGTCGGCGGATTAATTGTGGCAATGTACTTACCTATCTTCAAGTTAGGTGCGGTGGTAGGGTGATATTTTAGGTAAATAATATGTCCAGTTCAGAAATTGATAAAACCAAACAATTATTGGCAACAACTCAAAAACTAAGTAAAAGTGCTGAAGAAACAACAAAAACAGTTCAGCAAATAAAAGCAATTAATGGTTCGCTAGTTGATATTACTCAAAAGCAATATGAAGTCGTAAACCAGGTTTTTTCTGATGGCGAACATATTAAAGGTTCTCTTGCTGAATCAGTGAACAAAGCTGATAGTTCTCTTTCGGTTTTGAATGAAACCGTGAACAAGATGGAAGTAGAATTCAGCCATATTGAAGAAAGTATACATTTATTTGATAAAATTAGGGAGAGCACACAATCGCTAAATAATGTAGCTCGTCATACAAAAATGTTGGCACTAAATACGGCTGTACTTGGTGGTTCTTTGGGCAAAGATGGTAGTGGAATTAATATTGTTGCAGATGAAATGCAAGGATTAGTTAAAACCTGTGAAGAAGCCTCTAAGCATATTGATAACGTAGTAACATCTGCTAGAGATAATGTTCAAGCTATTGTTAAAGTTAATAGAGAACATATGCAAGCGAGTCTTGAAAATACTTTATCAGTACAACAAGCATTACAATCATTAATAACTCTGTTTAAAGGTAATGAAGGTTCTGATACTGACATACCTTCAGTAAATTCTATCATTACAGCGGTTAGTGCTATTGAAAAGTTAGCAAATCAGGTGACTGAAATAGTAGAAGAAACTAAAGTAAAAACAGAAACCCTGAATAATGAAGTTGAAGTAGCTAATCAAGCGGTGTCTGACTTAATTGGCGTTGTCACCAATAAACCTATTATCAATATTTCTCCGACAGAAGCACTTGAAAAATTATCAACTTACCGGATTATTGATGTTAGACGAACTGATGAGTTTAATGATAAATTAGGCCATATTTTGAATGCAAAATTATGCACAATTAATGAAACAAGCTTTAAACAAAAGCTTATTTCATTAAATAAAGATGCGCAATATCTCTTTGTGTGCCGAAGTGGTGGACGTTCTTCTAAAGCCGCACGGATTGCTCAAACAGTAGGTTTACCACACATTTTTAATCTTGATGGTGGTATGTTAGCTTGGAATAAATGTCAGCTGCCTGTTGCGCGAGAAAATAATCCATAATTTTTTCAACTAGATACGGTCTCATTTCTGAGCCTAAATAGATTAAATTAAGATACAATCTATTAAAACTTATATCAAAATAAAAAAAAATTTATGGAAGCCCTTTTTTCTATCCTTCAATCGTCTCCATTATTGCTAACTTCAATTGTTTTTGTCATTGGTTTGATGATTGGTAGCTTTTTAAATGTTGTGATTTATCGCTTACCTGTGATGATGCAAAGAGGGTGGAAAAAAGAATGTTTAGAATATTTAGAGCAAGCACAGCCAAAAGAAGATAATGAACCCTTTAATCTAACACTGCCTTTGTCAAGATGTCCCGGTTGTAATACAGCGATAAAGCCCTATCAAAATATCCCCGTTCTTAGTTATCTTTTTTTACAAGGAAAATGTGCTAATTGTAAGGTGCATATTTCTTTACGATATCCACTGATAGAAAGTTTTACAGGAATTGTTTCTGCTGTGGTTGCCTGGCATTTTGGATACAGTATTGAAATGCTCTTCGCATTATTACTCACCTGGTCACTTGTCGCGTTAAGTTTTATTGATATTGATCATCAATTATTACCTGACTCAATCAACTTTCCTTTGCTTTGGTTAGGATTATTTTTAAGTTTATTTTCTATTTATACAGACCCAAGCTCTAGTATTATCGGAGCATTAGCAGGGTACTTAAGCTTATGGTCAGTATACCAAGGGTTTAAAATAGTAACAGGAAAAGAAGGTATGGGCTATGGGGACTTTAAATTACTAGCTGTATTTGGTGCTTGGCTGGGTTGGCAATATTTACCCTTAATTATCTTACTTTCCTCTTTAGTTGGCGCGATTATCGGTATTTCAATGGTAGTATTTGTTAAAAAAGACAAAAATATTCCTATACCGTTTGGGCCTTATCTAGCCGTGGCAGGGTGGATAGCTTTATTATGGGGTGATAAAATAAATAGTTTGTACCTTATGTAACTGGTTTAAATTAAGTGTTAAAAATTGGTTTAACAGGTGGCATTGGTAGTGGAAAATCTACTATAGCTGATTTATTTAAAACTTTATTTAATATTCCAATTATTGATGCAGATATTATTGCTCGTCAATTGGTCGAACCAGGGCAAAAAGGACTTGGATTAATACAGCATAAATTTGGACAGTTGGTTATCAATCAAGATGGAGTGTTAGACAGAAATAAATTAAGAGAGATTATTTTTACAGACCCAGTTAAAAAACAACAGCTCGAAGAAATTCTGCATCCACTTATTTATGCTGAAATGCAATCAATTTTCGAGAAACAAAACTCATCATACAGTATTCTTTGTATCCCTCTTTTAATGGAGACCAAGCAGTGTAGCTTTGTAGATAGAATTCTAGTCGTTGATTGCTCCGTAGAAGTACAGATTGCAAGAGTAATGCAGCGGGATAAGCAATCTAAAAAACAGATTAAATCTATAATTTCTAGCCAGGTATCTCGTCAATATCGCTTAACTCACACAAATGACGTTATTGAAAATACGAAATCCACTAATCAACTTGCAGAACAAGTCAAAAAGCTTCACAATCAGTACTTAAATCTAGCAATTCTAAATTCAGAATAACAATAGTAGTAATATTGCTACATAGGAATTGGGTGTTTGATTGACTTGTAATTTTGCTTTGAAAAAATGCTAGAACTAAGCGCACAAGTTATTCCTCCTTTCCTACTATAGACTTAGGAAATACTGTTTGTGAGTACTCACACTTTTTATGAGTTCCCTCTTAATGAGAGAATTCGAGTTTTTATGCGATTAGAACAACTTTTTCAGCAGTTTGAGCATTTTGTTGAAGGGACAACGATTTTTGATAAAAGAGCGGCAATTTCTGCTTTGCTTGATATTATGAAAATTTTTAATCGAAATGATTTAAAATCCGAAATATTAAAGGAATTAGATCGACAATCAAAAACATTAAGTGATTTATTGAGTAATAAAGAAATAGATTCAGAGAAGTTAGAACGGTTTATTAAAAGCGTAAATGGTTTAAGTAAAAACCTCTATAAAGCGAATGGAAAAATCGGTGTTAAAATCATGGAAAGTGGTTTATTCAAAAGTATTTCACAACGCAGTTCAATACCGGGTGGTATGTGTTCTTTTGATCTTCCAGAATATCATTATTGGTTAGAACAGGGGCATAATGTTCAACAACACGATTTAAAGCAATGGATTGAACCATTTGTTGGTATTCGAAATGCACTAAAATTTATCCTCAATTTTATTCGCCAAAGTAGTACACCAACTCAAGAAATAGCTGAATCCGGTTTTTTTCAATCAGGTCTAGAGCAAGCAAAGCCTTTTCAGTTGCTTAGAGTTGCTATTGAGGAATCATCTCTTTGTTTTGCAGAAATTAGTGGTGGAAAACAGAGGTTTACCATTCGTTTTATGAGCAAATCACCAGATAAGGTGCGACCAAGCCAAGTTAGCGATAATGTTTCATTTTCACTCACTCGGTGTGCATTTTAATGTCTACTTCAGATAAGGTAAAACACATGATTGTTTCTTGTCCAACTTGTCAAGGACAGGTTGTTTGGGATTCGCTACAAAAATACAGACCTTTTTGTAGTGAGCGCTGTAAGCTAATTGATTTAGGTGAATGGGCGGCAGATGAAAAAATAATCCCAGGTGAGCCCGTTTATTTAGATTCAGAAATTGATTAAGATTCCCCAATAATCCATGCTCAACTCATATTATTAAAATAATTGAATTATTATTTTGATTTTTACTCATAATAGCACTTTATTTTATTTAAATGAAATAACGAAAAAATAGTCAAAGATGAATCAAAAGGAACTATTTAATTTAGGTAAATCTTATGCATGTTAATTATCAATTATGAAAACTCCAGCTCTACTTTTTATTTTAACGGTGTTACCTATTCAAAGCATGCTTTCGATAGTAAACGCTACAAACGTAGTCAAGAAAACTTCAGCCATACGTGATACAACAGCATCGCCCTCTCATTTTGTGGTTAGAGATGGGAAAATAATGAATCCTGTTGAAAAAAAAGGATTGTTTTTTAAAGGGATTGGATACTCCCCTTACTTGCCGGGTGAAAACCCGCTTAAAGGAGCTGGCCCAGGGAATGATGAGCGTTATAAGGAACATTTAACAGTGATGGGTAGTATGGGAGTCAATTATTTACATGTATTTCCAATGAATATGCCCGGAAAATTTTTTACTCAACTTGATATTGCTGATATGACGTATGGTCAGGATATCTGGGTAGATGGATATGTCCCAGACTTTCTTGATGAAGACTATCAAGAGCTTATGTGGGGAGTAATTAAGAAGGCTATAGATCATACCTATCGCGTTGGCCGTCCTGATCGCTTGGTGCTTTTTTCAGTTGGAGATGAACTACAGGCTAAATCAGTCATTAGTACCAATAACCTTCATCCAAAGGTTAAAAATTTTTCAGGGAAACATATAGTAGTCACTAACCGTACCCCGACGGAAATAGCCTTGGCTAAATTGATAGATAAGGCGATGGATTATGAGTTAACTCAATATGGTCGGCGTCATCTTTATTGTCATACAAGCTGGACACATATTGGCCCTTTGAAACGAACCGATCTTGATGTACCTGAAGGAAATGAGCTGTTACCCGATCTAGGGGATTTGATATGCCTAAATGTTTATACTTATGCACGAGGCGTGGTTACTTCATCGCCTGGAAGTGTAACGGGCTCAACGTATCAAGGATACCTTGAAGAATTAGCATCTATAACTGATAAACCAATTTTTATCACTCAAGCAGGCTTATCCACTTCACCTTTTGAACCAAAGCCTAAAGAGGCGCCTGGATTTGGAGGTCATAAAGAAGAGGACGTTTCGACTGCCTTTAAAGCTATCTGGAAAGATCTAAAGACAGCGAAAGGTAAGGAAAAATTTTGTGGTATTTCTTTTTTTGAACTGCATGACGAATGGTGGAAAAGTGGCGAAGATCCAACTGATTCTTCTCGGCATGAACGAGAAGATCCAGAAGAATGGTTTGGGCTTTTTCGGGTAGGGCCTGAGCATCAATTAATACCAAAAAAAAATATACCTGATACTTTGCGTACACTTTATAAAAATACATCTACTAGTGGTTCTGTGGAATAGCTAATTGATCAAAAGTGGACTTTTAGAATTAGCTATTCATTATAGAATTAGGCGCCGAATTTACTTTATCAAAATCAAAGATAAAACTAAGTTCGAGGATATGTTTATCAATGTTTGAATAAAATCAATAAAAGCGAAGCAATTTATGCGAATTAATGCATTTGATTACTATCGAGCAATAGCCATCTTGTTTATTGTGAGTGGACATTCATTTAATCCTGCAACGGTAACAACGTTTAGTGAAAAAGTACTGGCTAATTTGATTACTGGCGGCACTTCTTTATTTGTATTTATCTCAGGGTTCTTTTTTCATTATATTTTTTTTCAAAAATTTAACTACAGGTCTTTTTTACTAAAAAAAATAAAAATTGTTTTTTTACCTTATTTACTGTTATCGACACTAGGTTTTTTGTTACTGGCATTTTATTTTAATCAGTTGCCTTATTCAGATTTGTTTATAAAAGGAAAACCAACAGACTGGCAACAATATCTTCAACTGTATTTTCAATATTTATGGTCAGGGCGCTTGTTTATCGCTTATTGGTATATACCGTTTATCATGATTATGTTTGCTCTTTCACCAATATTTATGTGGTTAATAAAGTTACCACGATCAGTACAATTAATGATTATTTTAGTCTTTTTTTGTGTCTCTTCAATTACTTTACGCCCCTTATACAATTTGTCACCTATTCACTCAGCTATTAACTTTTTACCGGTATATATGATGGGAATAGTAGTTTCTATTAATAGAGAAAAAGTATTACAATTTTTGAGAGGTAAGAGTTTTTTTCTTGGGGTTATAGTTCTTATATTAGCAATTTTACAAGTAGTCGTTTATGACATAATTGGAAGCTTCCACAAAGAGTCTATTGTTGAATTTGAAAAAATAGATATTATGATCTGGCAAAAATTGGTGATGTGTTTGTTTTTTGTCTCGGTGCTTGATAAATTAGAAAATAAACAAATTCCTTTTCTAAAATATATTGCGGAGGCAAGTTTTGCAATTTTTTTTATACACCCTTGGGTATTTTTCTTTTATGGTTATTATGCTATTTATCAACCCCTAAGTTTTCTTTCCAGCCCAATGTCTACAGTATTTAATGCTGTTTCAGCTGTTATTATTAGTTTGATTGTTGCTAAGTTTATAAAATTAATTTTTGGGCGTAACAGTCGATCAATAATAGGTTATTAGAAGGTTTTTTTTCTTAGAACTTGTTCTCAGATAGATTTATTTTCAAAGAATAATTTTTCCTCTAGAGTTTTTCCTCGGCTAAATTGTCGATATTGCCATTGGTTATCAGCTATACAGTTAATGATTTTTAAATCTATTTTGGGTTCAATTTTAGAATTATATTCTACAATAAACTCATTTTTTTGCGGATTAGAAACGTGTAAAACGCCTTCTAATAGTTTTATTTTTCCGATAAAGTCAGTAGCGGGGCACGGGTTCATTTGTATTGTGAGAAACTGAATAAAATTACCATCTTCTTCGGTAGTATTCAGCTGTATTGAGTCCATAATGCCATTATCAAGCAGTAAAATATTCTGGCACAAACGACCGAGTTCATTCAGATCGTGAGAACTGATAATGATTGTTGTATCAGGAGAAAGTTCAGCAATAATTGAGCGTATATTCCTAGTATTAACAGGATCTAATCCAGCAGTTG
Source organism: Methylococcaceae bacterium (assembly GCA_021647145.1). GTDB lineage: Bacteria > Pseudomonadota > Gammaproteobacteria > Methylococcales > Methylomonadaceae > QPIN01. The sequence goes on from JAKIVF010000044.1 coordinate 20,982, forward strand.
GCTCATCCAGTAATATGAGTTGTGGTGTGCCGATTAATGCTTGAGCAATCGAAACTCGTTTTGCCATACCGTGGCTTAGTGCAATAGGTTTTTCATAAAATGAATCTTTAAGTGCTACATTATCTAAAACTCTTAATGCCTCATTGTTTGCTTCTTTGTGAGAAAACCCCTGTAACCTAGCAAAAAACACAAGTTGTTCGCCTATGCTGAATGTGGGATCGAGTCTTGCATCCTGCGGTAATGCAGATATTTTTCCATTTAATTCGGAGCTGCCCGGTTTTTGGTCAAATAGGGTGACAATACCAGAACTAGGGCGAAGAAAACCACAAAGAATATTTAATAAAGTGGATTTTCCCGCTCCATTAGGCCCGACTAGGCCTATGGGTTCACCAGCTGTAATATTAAAATTGACATTGCTAAGTGCTTTTTTTCCAGAATAATAATGATCAATTAACTGGCATTGAACAATCGTATTATTCATAAATTTTGTCTCGACATAATCCAGCAGCCAATGGTTAATAAAACGAAGCTTTGAAGTAAAGGTATATAGGCTAATTGCAAAGGTTGCCATAATGAAAGTTTCGCTAATTCAGAAATTTGATAACCAGGAATCAGGAATTTAAGATAAATTATTGAGGGTATATAAGAAGATAAGGCAGCAATGATTCCAGCTAAAAAAACTAAGATCAAAACAGCCCATGTGGTAGATGTTCTGACAGACTTCACCGAGACTGATAATGCTGCCATCATGGCTGTAAAAGGAAGTAGCACTAAAATCAAATTAACAATAATCGTCAATGAACTGTAAAATGCATCATAGAATAGAGAGCTATCCCTGTAGATTGTAAGTCCTATTGTGGTCAAAAGAGTGGCAAAAATCAAAAGTATTTGAATAAACATAGCACCAGTAAAACGACCAAAAAACAGTCCGTTTCTACTGATTCGTATAGTTAAAAATCGTAAAGTTCCTCGTTCTCTATCCGAACTAGTTTGGTCTGAGGTAATGATAATGCTTAGCATGGGAAATAGGAATAAGGAAAAGCGCCAATAAACACCAAACTCTGGTATTTTCCAGTTCATTAATGAACCTAAACCAAGATACTCAAAAAAAAATCCGCCACTGGAAGAGTTTTGTTTAAGAGCCAATAGGTCAGAGGCAATTCGAATTGGATAGAACAAAATAAAACACCAGACTACAGAAAAAGTTATCAAATATAATAACCCTTTTCGTGTAGAAAATAATCGATTTAGTTCAAATTGACAGATAAGCAGAAACGAGTTAAATGGGTTTGGGGTCATGATTTTTCCTAAAAGAATTGCGTTATTATATTCCGCATCCGTGACTGCGTGAAGTATAATCCTAAGTAGAAATATATTCCAAATAAAAAATATGTATCAATTATTAAAATTATTTTATGATATTTGCCTATTAAAAAAGGGTCCTCAAGATATTCCTGTCTCTAATTGGTTATTTCAGGTTATTTTAATTGTTTCTATATTTGTTGATTTTTTAGTATTAATTCTAAGTACAGATTTATTTAGCGCAATTTTACAAACACTTGTAGAAATTACTCTTACTCTTGGTTTAACTTGGGTTATTCTTTATACTGCAAAAAAGCGATTTCGTTTTCAACAGACGGTGTGTGCTTTTATGGCGACGGATATTTTAATAAGTTTGCTCGCTCTTCCAGCAATCGCTATGCTGGTAAATGATGGGTCTGGTTCTATATTTTTTGTGATTATTTTGCTTATGGTATGGCATTGGATAGTATCTGGGCATATTTTTTCTCATGCCTTGGGGCAGCCTTTTAGTTTTGGTTTAGGTGTGGCTTTTTTGTATATTTTTATATCAATGCAGGTAATGGGAGTATTATTTCCTGAGGTTATCTTGGCAGAATAAGAGGAGTAGATGGTATGAGTCTTTATAAACATATTTTATTTGCAACAGATTTTACTGAGCACAGTAATGAAGTTGCAACTAAGGCAAAACAACTTGCAACAATTAATAATGCGGAATTAAGCATTGTACATATAGTTGATTATATTCCTATAACTGATGCTGCTTATGGTCCAATTATTCCATATGATGGTGACTTAATAGAACAATTGATGAGTTCAGCAAAAGAGCGGTTGGCTAAACTGGCTAATGATTTAGGAGTTGCAAAAAAAAATCAGTGGTTAGAAACAGGAAGTCCTAAATTAGAATTAGTCAGGATTGCGAAGGAGAATAAAGTGGACTTGATCGTCGTGGGCTCTCATGGGCGACATGGTTTAGCTCTATTATTAGGATCGACAGCAAATGGTGTTTTACATCATGCAAAATGTGATGTTTTAGCGGTTCGTTTAAAGAATGATTGAGCTGGTACTCGGTGGCGCTAGGTCTGGAAAAAGTCGGTATGCAGAGCAAGTTGCTAATGAATCTGGAATACCTGTTATTTATATTGCAACAGCAGAAGCTGGAGATGCAGAGATGCAGGTAAGAATAGAAAAGCATCGCCAGGATAGGCCGGAACATTGGAAAACGATTGAAGAGCCAATTAAATTAGCCGATGTTATTCAACAATACAGTTCGTCAAACTCATGTTTATTAGTAGATTGTTTGACCTTATGGCTGACCAATATACTCTTTGATAAACAAGGTAAGGAACAGCAATCTTTATTTGAACGAGAGTCTCAAGCTCTATTTAAAGTTTTAGATGTGTTTTCTGGACAGCTTGTTATGGTAAGTAATGAAGTGGGTTTAGGTATTGTACCCATTGATAAAATGACACGCCGGTTTGTTGATGAAGTGGGTTTATTACATCAAAAAATAGTTTCATACAGTGATAAAGTTGTTCTTGTTACTGTCGGCTTGCCACAAATATTAAAATAAATAATGGATTGGTTAGTTAATAAAATTGAACCGCCTGATAGTGCTTTTTTAATAAAAGCACTGGATAAACAACAACAATTAACCAAACCGCTGGGTTCATTAGGCTTACTCGAAGAAATTGCTGTTCGTCTAGCAGCTATGCAAAAAACAGAAAATCCCTCTATCAACCAAATATGGGTTTCTATATTTGCAGCAGACCATGGTATCTCCGAAGAGTCTGTTTCTGCTTTTCCACAAATAGTTACAACAGAAATGGTGAAGAACTTTGTTAATTCAGGTGCTGCAATTAATGTTTTATCTCGTTATATAAAAGCTGATTTTGAAGTGATAGATGTTGGGTTAATTGCTGCTATTGATGTAGAAGGTGTTATTTCTGAACGTGCAGGGAACGGAACTGAAAATTTTGCAAAGCAGGCGGCGATGACCACGGGACAAATGCAATCAGCATTAGCAACAGGAAAAGCTGCGGTTGAAAGAGCAGTAAACCACCGAGCCCATTTATTTATTGGTGGTGAAATGGGTATAGCAAATACAACTAGTGCAAGTGCAATTGCCGTTGTATTGACGGGTATGACAGTAGAACAACTAACCGGTACGGGTACAGGAATAGATAGCAGAGCTGTTGAACATAAGGCAAATGTTATTAAACGTGCAATTTCATTACACCAGAATTTCTTAATAAATCCGCTAAACGTTTTACAATATTTAGGTGGTTTTGAAATAGCCGCCTTAGTCGGTGCTTATGTTTTTTCTGCGCAACGAGGCTTGCCAATAGTCGTCGATGGATTTATTTCAACAACGGCTGCATTGTTAGCAGTTAAAATTAACCCTGAGATACAGAGCTGGCTTATTTATGCCCATTGTTCAGAAGAAAAAGGGCATAAATTTATTTTAGACTACTTAGATGCAAGGCCATTATTGTATTTAAATATGCGATTAGGTGAGGGGAGTGGAGCGGTTACAGCTGTTCCATTAATACAAATGGCATGTAAATTACAGAGTGAAATGGCAACATTTCAACAGGCAAAAATTACAACAAAAAAAGAAAAAGGTAATAAGTAATGATTGGTCGTATTGAAAGTAATGATAGTGAGAGTCAAACGGGTGGAATAATATCAGAAGGAAAGCATGATGAGTTCCAGAAAGATGATAGGAACCCGGA
>JAKIVF010000192.1 GCA_021647145.1 Methylococcaceae bacterium
ACCTGAATTTATGGGAGAATTACCCACCGCTGTTTTAGAAGAAGAAATCACAACTGAGGGCAAAGGAAAAATTAGAGGACTCATTGTTTCTGCGGGCAATCCTGTGGTTTCAGCACCCAACGGACCTAAACTTGCAAAGGCATTAGAGCAATTAGATTTTATGGTATCAATTGATATTTATAAAAACGAAACATCACAATATACTTTATCCGGAAAGGTCAATTGAACGTCGATTTTTTCTAGGTTTATGTGGTCACAGTATTTTTGGCCTGCTATTTTTTTATAATGAGTAATGTTCTGAAATGAACGCGAATTATAATCATTCTAAGCATTAAAAATTCGGTCGCAATCAAACAATTTATATATGGATAAAGGTAAGTCAACTAACAAGTTACACAATGAAGAACTACCGGATCATCATGATGATCCTCTGATTGAATTTCTCCATAGAACAATACGAAATGCAGTTAAGGTGCTTGCTATTCTTATGGTTTTTGTGATCATTTGGGGAATCGGAGATGTCATTTATGTACTTTACATAAAATTGAAAACACCACCTGTGTTTTTATTAAGTATTTCAGATATTTTAGCAACATTCGGTGCGTTTTTAGCTGTGCTTATTGCTATTGAAATTTTTATCAATATTACACTTTATATTAGAAATGATGTTTTACCCGTTAATTTAGTCGTTGCAACTGCGCTCATGGCTATCAGTCGGAAAGTTATTATTTTTGATTTTAAAGAATTGACACCCATGTATATTTTGGCAACATCTGCGGTTGTATTTGCACTAGGTATTACCTATTGGTTACTCTCAAAAAAGCTATAGGTCAGCTATATTTATCAATTAATTGAGGTGTACAATAAAGAATAATACACTTTTTAACACATGCCATTATCAGGAGAAATTCCATTGAAAACAAAATTAAGTTTACTGACTTTAACAATACTAGCCACTGGTTGCGCTACAACAACACAACATACTAGCCATAATAAACACTGGAGTTATACGGGGCATGAAGGTCCTGAGTATTGGGGCGCTTTAGATCCCAAAAATTCCGCTTGCGATAAAGGTGTAAACCAATCACCGATTAACCTAACTGGGTTTATTGAGTCTGATTTATCACCACTTAAACTAGAATACTCACTAGGTGGACATGAAATACTTAATAATGGTCATACAATTCAAGTTAATTATCAGGCTGGAAATAAGCTTGGTGTTAATGGCCATTTTTATGAATTAAAGCAATTTCATTTTCATTCACCCAGTGAAAATCATATTAACGGCAAATCGTATCCTATGGAAATGCATCTGGTTCACGCTGATACTGAGGGTAATTTAGCTGTAGTTGCAGTTGTGTTTGAAGAAGGTAGTAGAAATGAAACGTTAAAAGAAATCTGGAACACAATGCCAGAGGTAGCAGGAAATAAAAGGGTTCTACCATCAATTGTTTCAGTAAACGGTCTTTTACCGAGCAATCGTGATTATTATCGTTTTAATGGCTCATTAACCACACCACCTTGTACAGAAGGTGTACTTTGGTTAGTGATGAAACAACCAGTTACTATAACAAAAGAGCAAATAAATCAGTTCACAGGTGTCATGTATCAACCGAACAACCGCCCTGTGCAATCAATAAATGCGAGACCCGTTCTAAAATAGTTCCATAAGCTCTTACAAATTGAATGTCTTTATTTTGGGGGTTTCAGCCTCCAAAATACTGCGATTACTTTTGGGGTTATATTTCACGTGGATATGGATGTAGGTTTCAATTGATTGATTTTTGTCGATAAACTAGGTTACTTAAATGGTTGCATGGGTTGCTATACGCTTATTTTACAACCGGCTATCGACAAAAAACGACTCATTATAAACTGCGTATCAGTGGCCCTGTGAAAGTATATTAATGGAACTGAATCGGTGGTTAATACCCAATGAATTGCTTAGTAAAAGACAAAGAGAAAATGCTGGCTTTTATGATTATCCAGCCGCTCACTGGTTGTATATTCGGATAAGCAGCCCTATAGAATCAACTTTTCTACTGTAAGGCTCTAAGAGCTGTTAAAACAAGAAATGCAGTCTCTCGAATAACTATTTTATCCATGGTGTTCAAGTTAACAGAAAGTGCTGAAAAACGCTGGCAAAAAATCAGAAGTTTTTAAGCTTCAAGCTAATGTCATTGATAAAGTTGAATTTGTCAATGGAGAAAAAAATAAATAGAATTCGTGGAGAATGAAGACAGAATATCAGATAATTTTTAAATACCAGGTTAGACTATATCTTTTGCCAAAAAGATAATAGCCCAAACTACAAATATCTACATTCATTGTATTTTAACCATACCTGAAAACTATGGCTTAACCGTAACATCATCAACTGGGTACATTTGCATACTACAACGCATGTTATTAGCATATTTAAAACCGATAGAGGGTATTAATTTCCTATCAATATTTGCTAAATTGAGTGCTGCTGTCATAGATGCTTTTTGAAATGAGGGGTTTTTTCTCACTAGAGTCGATAGTAAATACAGAGTATTTTCTTCGCTAAGGTCTTGCTCATCTATCATCTTTTGAGCTAATTTTGTTACTTTAATAAAAGCAATAGCTCTTTTTTTTCGACTTAGAAAACCGATTGAAGGAATACTGTTAGATAGTTTTTCATAAGCTTCTACAGACTTATCTGCTTCATCCATAATTTTTACTCTTATTCTGATTCTTTTTCAATAATTTATGTGTTTTATTGATTGTTTTTTTTTCATTTCTTTCGTTCCAAGGTTGGCCAATGATTTTACGCATTAGCCCATCAATATTTTTAACAAAAATAATATTGTATAATAGTTTTAAGAAAATCTTTGGTTTTCTTGGAAAGGCACGTAATGACAAAGAAAAGCTAATATCGTCATAGACAATGTAATGCCAATAACCGGATGGAATATATAAAACATCACCATGGTTAAGTTCTGCAAGTTCCCCTTTTAGATATTTTAAGGCAGGGTATTTTACAAAATCTGGTTTTTGGAAATCAATATTAAATAAGCTACTGAATGAAAAAGGAACGCGGTATAAATATTTTGATTGTTCTGGTGGAAAAAGATAAATACGTTTTTTACCTCCAAAATGACAAAGTAGAATATCAGAATAATCAATGTCAAAATGCATCTGAACTTTGGCTCCTTTTCCACCAACAAATAATACGGGTAGCTTTTTATATAATTTCAAACCAATATCAGGGTAGGAAAAATCTTTGGTCAAAACAGGCGCTTCAGCTAAAATGTTATAAAAGAATAGTCGTAGATCTTTTTCACCGTGATCAAGTAAATCCAGATATTTTTTAAACTTCATTTTAGCTTCAGGAGCATATTGATGTTTATGGTCAGTTGAGGGTTTACTGTCATATAAAGGGACAATATTTTCTCCAGCAACTTTTTTTAGATATTCAGAGTCCCATTTTTTATGTGCAGGCCAATCTTGTGTTAGCCGTTTAAGAATAACTGGCTTTTGAAGGAATTTGTATTGATTAATAAAACTTTCTTTAGATACTGAGTCAATACGCTTTGTTGTACTAAGTTCAAGCATTTTTATTTTTATAAGTTATCTATTCTTCTACTTTTATATATACTTTGGTCGATTACTGGTTATGAGTAAGCAAAGTATTAATGGCTCTTAAGTTTCGAAAGTTTATATAAAACTGTCAATTCTAATATGCAGTGTTGCTGGCGAATTAATGCCTTGCATTAACCTTTGGAACGTTATTTTGTAGATATTAAATAATGGGTATAGATCTACCTGATTACCCACAAGCTTCCGCCGAATCAGTAGATGACTTTGTAAGGTATTGAAAAATAATAAATATCTATTAATGAAAATTTAACTTAAACTTTTAACTTTGATCAGGTTAAAAAATAACCAT
>JAKIVF010000193.1 GCA_021647145.1 Methylococcaceae bacterium
TAGCGCCTGTCAAGATAGCAATATCTTCTAACATAGCTTTACGACGATAACCAAAACCAGGTGCTTTAACAGCAGCCACTTTAACGATACCGCGCATGTTGTTTACAACTAATGTTGCTAATGCTTCGCCATCCACATCTTCAGCAATAATCAATAAAGGACGACCTGCTTTTGCAACACCTTCCAATGTTGGTAATAAATCACGAATGTTTGAGATTTTTTTATCGAACAACAAGATGAATGGCTCATCTAATTCAACACTCATACTATCCTGGTTATTGATGAAGTAAGGTGATAAGTAACCACGGTCAAACTGCATACCTTCCACAACATCTAATTCATTATCTAAACCAGAACCTTCTTCAACGGTGATAACACCTTCTTTACCCACTTTTTCCATTGCTTCAGCAATGATTTTACCCACTGATTCATCAGAGTTTGCAGAGATAGTTCCTACTTGAGCAATTGCACTATTATCAGTACAAGGTGTTGCCGAAGAAACAATTGCTTCAACTGCTTTTACAACAGCTAAATCAATCCCACGTTTTAAATCCATTGGGTTCATGCCCGCTGCAACGGACTTTAAACCTTCATTTACAATTGACTGAGCCAATACAGTTGCCGTTGTTGTTCCGTCTCCAGCTACATCAGATGTTTGAGATGCGACCTCTTTAACCATCTGTGCACCCATATTTTCGAATTTATCTTTTAATTCGATTTCTTTTGCAACAGAAACACCATCTTTGGTGATGGTAGGTGCGCCAAAACTTTTATCTAAAACTGCATTACGCCCTTTAGGTCCCAATGTTACTTTTACTGCATTTGCCAATATGTTAACACCCGCTACCATTTGGTTGCGTGCATCTATACCAAATTTTACTTCTTTTGCTGCCATTTTCTTTATCCTATAATATCAATGATTAGTTCTAACCTAAAATACCCATAATATCTTCTTCTCGCATAACGATGAGCTCTTCACCATCAAGCTTAACTTCATTTCCAGAGTATTTACCAAAAAGTACTTTATCGCCAACCTTTACCTCTAACGGCCGAACATCCCCATTATCTAAAACTTTACCACTCCCTATGGCTAACACTTCACCTTCGCTTGGTTTTTCTGTAGCTGAACCAGGCAAAACGATTCCACCAGCCGAAGTAGTTTCTTCTTCAACACGTTTAACGATGATTCTGTCGTGTAACGGACGTATATTCATCTTTTGTTCTCCTAAACAATAATATTAAGTTAAAAATTTGTTGTTCGCATCCTTTAAATTAAACTTTAAAGTACGCAAAATAATAATCAGACTTTGCACTCTGACTCATAATTTGGCATTATTCTCCTTACTCATCATCGCTTAAATATCCAAATGAATGACCAACAATTACTCCGATATAGCCGTCAAATTATGCTCCCTCAAATTGATATTGAAGGTCAGCAAAAACTTTTAGCGGCCAAAGTTCTTATTGTTGGTGCAGGAGGACTAGGCTCTCCCGTTTCAATATACCTAGCCGCAGCAGGTATTGGATATATAACTATTTACGATGATGATGAAGTTGATTTATCTAATTTACAAAGACAGATTGCTCATCATACGAATGATATTGGGACAGACAAAGTAATTTCAACCCAAAAAACACTAAAAAATATAAACCCTGATATAAAAGTGACTGCTATTAAACAACGGCTTCAAGGAAAACAGTTAGGAGAAGAAATTCACAGAGCTGATATCGTATTAGATTGTTGCGATAATTTTAAAACACGCTTCGCCATTAATACTGCTTGCGTACAACATAAAACAGCTTTAGTTTCGGGTGCCGCCATTCGTTTTGAAGGACAAATTTCAGTTTTTACTCCAGGATTAAATAACAGCCCTTGCTACAACTGTCTTTATTCTGATAGTGGAGATGAAATACTAAACTGTGCTACAAACGGGATTATTGCCCCAGTAACAGGTATTGTCGGAAGCATTCAGGCATTAGAAGCTATGAAGCTAATTATGAATATTGGAGATACACTATCAGGGAGATTGCTACTATTAGATGGGTTATCTATGCAGTGGAATGAAATGAAATTACAAAAAAATATTAACTGTCCAACATGTGGTAGCTAACTACCATTTATATTGCACCAAGGTAACAACTTGCCCTCTTTATTTTTTTGCAATCAAACTTTTTATTTTATTTACTACCTGCTCAGCAACATCAAGTACTTTTGAATGACTATCCCCATGTGGCTCAGTATCACCAAAAGGCTCTCCATCCTTCATAGTATACATGTAGATAAAATAACCAAGGGGAGCAAATGCAAAAATAGCAATTATCCACATAAGTATTGTAACTAAAACTATATCACCAGCCATAAGACACTCCGAGCTTTTTATTTAAGATAATTAAATATAACCTTCTCTTAATTTCTACACAAGTAAAACTAGTAGTTTTAATAAAAATAAAATTTCTTTAACATATTTACTTAACAACAATTAACCACGACAAGTTCACAAATAAAGACTTTAAATGTGTTGCTAAAAAAAAAAGTTCGTCGTATACTTCAGAGTAGCTTAATTTGATCAAGCTAACAAGAAAATAAAACACATCTGGAGGTAATACAATGAAATGGGAAAAACCAGCATACACTGACCTACGTTTTGGTTTTGAAGTAACAATGTATATCTATAATCGTTAGTTTTAACAGTTTTAGATGTAGAAAAGGAGCTTTTTAGCTCCTTTTTTTGTGCCCTATTTTTATCAGTCTAGATTAAAGTCAGTGGAAATATAGTGCAGTTCACTGATTTTTTTAGGATCAGTTACAATCATTAACCTAGTAAACTGGCTCTACGCGCCAACACCTTAAATACAAAATGGGTTTAAACACCGACCTAAAACAGACAACAACGTGCATAATCTTTAGTAATACCGTATCATTCATGCCTTGACTTAGCTATATAGATACAAAAACATGAAGATCAGAGTTCTCGGCTCAGGTGCTGGCGGTGGGTTTCCGCAATGGAATTGTAGTTGCCCAAATTGCAAAGCCGTAAGAGCAAGCACTATCAAAGCAACCACTCGCAACCAATCATCTATCGCTGTTTCTTCTGACGGAGAACACTGGGTTTTATTTAATGCCTCTCCTGATGTACGCACACAATTAGAGAATTTCCCAGAAATTCACCCCAAAAATAAAATACGTGGAACAGGTATTGAAGCAATTATAATGATTGATTCTCAAATTGACCACGCAACGGGCTTGCTTATTTTACGTGAAGGTGACCCGTTAACTATTTATTGTACAGAGATGGTCAGGCAAGACCTCACTTCCGGCTTTCCTATTTTTAAAATTCTGGAGCATTTTTGCGGTGTGAACGACCACCCCATTCCATTAAATGGAGACTCTTTTTCAATACCTAATATTGATGATCTTGAATTCACCGCTTTAGCTCTTAAAAGTAAAGCGCCGCCATATTCACCGCATCGTGATGACCCTCACGAAGGTGATAATATTGGCATGGTGATTCGTCAGATTTCAACGGGTAAAACTACTTTTTACGCACTGGGTTTAGGCGTAATAGAAGAACATGTAGAAAAAGCAATGGCTGAGGCTGATTGTGTATTAGTTGACGGTACTTTTTGGACAGATGATGAACTTGCCTCAGTTGGACGCCCCTTATTGGCGAGAAAAATTGGTCACATTCCACTATCCGGTGAAGAGGGTATGATAGAAATTTTAGATAGACTGGAAAAACCACGTAAAATTTTGATTCATATCAATAATACTAACCCTATTCTGAATGAAGATTCAAAAGAACGTAAAATACTGACTCAGCATGGTATAGAAGTATCTTTTGACAATATGAATATTGAGTTATAACAATGACTGAACAAACACCTTGG